>JBIKPL010000269.1:0-4387 GCA_044357485.1 Cytophagales bacterium | reverse complement strand
GCTTTGTTCGGTGAAAAATACGGTGATTTTGTTCGTGTCATTACATTTGATCCAAACTATTCTGTTGAACTTTGTGGTGGTACACATGTGAAAGCGACCGGGCAAATTGGCTTGTTTAAAATAATTGCTGAATCTTCTGTCGCCACCGGTGTTCGAAGAATTGAAGCGGTTTCTGCTACGGCAGCAGAAAATTATGTCAATGCAGAATTAGCGACTTTAAATGAGGTTAGGGCAGTACTTAAAAATCCAAAAGAATTAGCCAAAACAATTGAAGTATTGTTAGAAGAGAAAAACAATCTTCAAAAACAGTTGGATGCATTTCAGGCGGTAGCTTTACAAGATTTAAAACAACAATTATTGACCCAAGTGAGTAATAAGGATGGGGTGAATTATTTGTTTGGGGAAGTGAAAGTACACAGTGCTGATGCTTTAAAGTCGCTTGCTTTTGAGTTAAAATCAAAAGTTGAAAACTTGTATTGCGTGCTTGCTGCTGAAATTGATGCTAAACCTCAATTGGCCGTAATGTTAAGTGATTATTTAGTTGCCACTAAAAACTTAAATGCGGTAGCTATTATTAAAGAATTGGCTAAAGAAATACAAGGTGGTGGTGGTGGACAACCATTTTTTGCAACCGCTGGTGGTAAAGATTTAACGGGTCTTTCAAGGGCAATTGCCAAAGCCGCATTGGTGAAATAAAGTTTGTGAAGCACAGTGATTTTCAATCACTGTGCTTTTTTTATTTTTTTAATCAACAGTTTTTTTACCGTGAATAATTTTTTTAAATTTTCGAATAAGCAAAGCCGAGGTTTTGCCATAGTCGTATTGCTTAGCATGTTGTTAGTTGTAATGTCGCAAATTATCAATAAGCAATATATTGAATACTCCGATTTTCAGGATGTTGATACGGTTGTGGTTGCAACGTATGCCTTGCAAAAGTCTTTGCCGTACACGTATAGGCGTTCAAATGAGAGTACAGTTCGCCATTTTAATTTTAATCCTAATACCATTTCCCTTGAGCAATGGGCAGCATTAGGGATAAAAAAACAGGTAGGCATTCGTATCAAAAAATACCTAAGTAAAGGAGGTGAATTTAAAGTGAAATCAGATTTAGGTAAAATTTATGGTCTGTCTTCTAAAGACTTTTCCTTGTTGAAACCCTATATTTTGTTGCCAGATACATTGCAAAAAACTGTTTTAACGCATGCCAATCAAACTAAAAAAATACCCTTACCCGAAATTCAAGATATTAATACTATTGATGTCGAACGTTTAGATAAATTTCCGGGTATAGGAGAGGTGCTTGCGGCTAGAATAGTAAAATATAGAAACAAAGTAGGTGGGTTCTTCGATTTGACTCAATTATTAGAAGTGTATGGCGTGCAAGAAGCGGTATACCTTAAAATGATTCCTTTGCTTACGGTCAATAAAAATGACCTGGTAAAAATGGACATCAATCGTATTTCAATTGCTGACTTGGGTGCTCATCCTTATGTTGGGTATAAAAATGCTACATTAATAGTGAATTATAGGATACAGCATGGTTTTTTTCATTCAATGAATGATGTATTGCGCATTAAAGAATTGGACCAATCTAAGCTGTATAAAGCGGATAACTATTTTATTTTTGAATATAGTAATTAGGAATAATGATTTTAAAGGATGTTCCTTTTCCAATTTCAGAACTTACATCTATTTTACCTTTTAATTTGGAAATGGCATCTTTCACAATATATAAGCCTAATCCTGATCCTTTAGAATTGGATGATGCCCTATAAAACATATTGAAAATGTGCTCAATATGATTGCTTTCAACACCTATTCCATTATCACTAATCTCAATCAATGCTTCTTTATAATTTTGCGTTATGCTAATTTTAATGAAAGGGAAATCTTGGTGAATATTATGGTATTTAATGGCATTTGAAATGAGGTTATTGAATACGATTTCAATACGTTTTAAATCCGATACAAACTCTGCTTCCTTGTTGATATTTTTTACAACTTCGATATATTTAGAATGTTCAAAATAAGTTAATGAATCTAATAAATCATCTACAATAGTTTCGAAATTGATTTTTTCATAGGAAAGTTCCGTTCGGGAATTTTTGGATAAATTAATAATGTCACTGATATAGCTGTCAAGTTTATTTACACTTTTGGTGATTAAATCTAAATTAACCATTGCTTTCGTGTCTTTGAATTCTAGCTCAGTAATTTTAATTAAGCCTAAAATTGACATCAAAGGTGCTCTTAAATCATGGGAGGCCCTGTATACCAAAAGGTCGAGTTCTTTATTGGCTTTGAGCAGCTCATTGTTTTTGGTATTTAAAATTTCTGCATGAATTTTTCTTTTGGTAATATCTTTTCCAAAAAAGGCGATACCCGTAATTGTTTTAGTTAAATTTTTAATTGGATAAGCATTGATTTCAAGGTAAATGTCATTGCCATCATACTCAATTTTTAACTCTTCAATGCATTTTTTACCAACCAATACCGATTTGCAGATGTTTTCCCAATGTAAATAGTTAATGTCTTTGTGAGGTAAATAATCTAAAATATTATCTCCTCTTTGTGGTTCGATTGGATTGATCAGGGCTGTTATTTTTTTGAAATTGGTGTTCATTGTCAAAATCCTTAAATCGGTATCCACTGACCAAATGGCTTTTTGACTATTTTCAATTACGGCATTGAGATTTTCTTCTTTGGTCAGAATTTCAAATTTATATTTTTCATTGTTTTCAATAAAAAAATAGATACAGGTTATCATTCCTATAGTGAAAAAAAACATATTCAATAAAAAAATAACAAATAAAGGACTTGTATGGGCCGGTTCTACGCTAACGGTATTTAAGACATATATTTCTAATAAAACATAGGAGGTAATTAAAAGTAAGGCATTCAGTAGAATGATTTTTTTGTCTTTTAATTCATAAATACTAAAGATGGTAAAAAATAAAACGGCATATAGGATATTGAAGGACGTTTCTTTGGGGAGATATAAAACTGCAAGAAATAAATTAATATTAGAGAATTGAACGAATAGGTTTTTGGCGGTGAGGAGGTATCCTTTTAAATTAATGAAATATACAATCGCATACAGCATTACCATCGATAAACTTGAATACATCAAAAATGTAAAGCCATAATACATGGCTATAAAGTGATAAACCAATGAAGAACAGGCCGCCGATAAAGTTAAAATAATTAAAATTTTATTTTTTAATTGCTCATCATCGGAGTTGAAATCTAGTTTTGGATTAAATTTTTCAAAAAGATGTAATATTTTTTCCATGTATAATGTGTGTAAGTAAAGAAGTGTATTCTTTTACTTTAATAGGCATTAAAAGGTTCTGTTCCTTTGTAAGTTATTTTGTTGACTTTTTTCACTGTTTTTAAGCCGTATTTATCGGCTGTTCGAATGGCCAATATTTTTAAATCAACATCAATGCTCTCTACTAAATTATCGTTGAGTATGCCAATGTAAATATACCCTTGACTTGGGGCATTAATTTTACCATAATCTTTGACAATATTGCCTTGCTTAAAGGATTTGAAATCAGCTTTTTGAATAAATTTTTCGCTTTCTTTTTTGTTGTCGATAAACCAATATTGAATATTGTCCCCCGGTGGACTGCTATTTAAAGCAATGGCTCCATTTAAAGCCAACGCAATGAGTGGGCCATATTCTGGAATCATGTTCGCTACTCCAGCCAATGATTTGAGGCCATTTTTTTTTGCTTCAGCATACGCTGCTTTACCTTCGTTGCCAACACTAATCCAATAGGTCCAGCCTATGCAATTCGCCGGTAAATAAAAATCTATCAATTGCCTATTGGGTTCCAAATTTATTGCGGTCATCGAATGAACCCTGCACGTTCTCTCTAATACATTTTCAAATATGGTGTCTGTTTTTTCAACATAGGATTCATAGCTCATGTTAAAGGTGGTATCCAAAATAGGTTTCCATACAATATTGGTATTGAATGGTTTGGGTTTGGGCATGAAAACTCTTTTTATTTTCAATTGATACACTTTTCCAAGAATAGACGTGTTTTCAATGTATATTCCAATGACACATTTTTTGTGTATGCGAAATGACTTTAAAAGATTGGTGTCAATTTTATATGCTTTAAACAAAATTCCACCACGCATCTCCACAATACTGATTTGCTTAATTTTATGACCATTGGTTTGTAATGAAAAAAGCATTTCATCGCCTTCCTCAAATCCATAATACATGGTATCTATTTTCCCCGATTTTACTTTTTGTGTTAATTCTGCCAAGGTCACGGTATCTTTTTCAGCCGCATAAAGATTTTGCGTACTTAGGAATACTAAAAATGTAAAGATGAATTTATACATTGCATTAGAATTTATAGTTGGGAAT
>JBIKPL010000268.1:0-4388 GCA_044357485.1 Cytophagales bacterium | reverse complement strand
GATCTGTTCTAGGTTTTCATTCATGTGTTTTTCAAAGGCGTATCCTCGGTCTTTAGGATGCTCATACTTACCGTCATTGAAGGTTTGGTAACGCAAGAAAATATCATTCACCACCAAGCTGAATATTACAGGGTTTAAGACATCTTTGGTAATATTTACAAAATATTTTCTATCAGTGGCGTCTTTGATTTTTCCTTGTTTTTGTTGTAAAAACAATTCTCGATAATAGGAGGCGCCAATCAATCCTCCTGAGGCTCCACTCATAATTTGTGTGTGTTCGGTAAGTTGATTGTTGGTTGCACTATCGAGGGTTTGTAGGGTGTTTACCGTCCATGAAGCAGCCCTTTGGCCACCACCACTGGTGCATATAAATACCATTTTAGGCTTTTTGTGCGCAGGGAATTTATTTCTCCAATTGTTTAATATTTTAATCGTGGCTAGAGAATCGCTGTTGTAATTTTGTGTGGAAGTGAGTGTATTAAGGTTGGCAAGACTGTAATCGGCGAGCTTCGAGGTGTAGTTAATGCCAAATGCTTCGTAGGTAGAGGTAATGTAATTGTGCTTGGTGAAATAATTTAAACACAATAACAATAGGATGACGAAAGTGATAGACCACTCTCTAAACCAGTACGTTAGGGCGCCCATAAACATGGTAAACATGGCTACCAATAGGGTTACACTTGCTGCTGCAGGAATTTGAAATATATCAAAGTCGCTAAACAGACCCATTGAAATAATGATTACAATAGCAAATAGTTGTAAGAAGGAGGCATTTAAGTGATTTTGATCAAATATTTGAGTCAATAATTTTTTATTGATGGGTTCTCCATGATTTACTTTCACATTGAAAAATGGAAACGTAAAATAGTTGTCAACTTTTATCGAGAATTTTTTAGAAAATCCATGTTTTCTAACGATTGATAAACGATTGAAATTACTTTGTTTAAGCGTGTTTTCTAGGTTCGTCGCAATGTCTTTAAAAATGTCTTTATTGGTATACTTAAAGTATTGGAATAAAGCCAGGTGTATAATGGTGAACCCAACACACAAACCTAATATGTCGTAGGTAATATCGGCATAATTTTGTAAGCCTTTGTTTAATTGAAAGGTGGTAATATTGAGGGCATAATTGAATAAAAAAACTACTGGAATCACGGCATTGTTATGGAAATATTTACCCATAGGTTTGTCGACCGACCCAAGAAATGGAAATTTGTAACTGTCTAATATAAAGCAGGTAATGTGGTAGGCCATGGTAAAACCTCCAATCGAAACCCCCACTATAAAAAAGCTGATAAAATTAACTTCATTTAAGTATTCAGCATCTAAAAAAAGGTAATGAATTCCCATGGATTTGCCTATCAACTGGTTGATGAAGCCAAATAAAAAAATCCAAATAATAAGTATCATTTGGTTCTTTTTGAAATGGGTAATCAACAGCTGAAAAGGAAAGGAAAAGTATATTTTTTCGAGTAAATACATAAGCTATTTTTGTGACCTATACGGTGACAGAATATTTTTAGCTGAAGATAACAACTTAAATTGTAAAAAATGAAGGGATAATTGTTATTTTTGTAATCAGACTGAAAAAATAGCAATGAAACATATTCGTAACTTTTGTATTATCGCACACATTGACCATGGTAAAAGTACTTTGGCAGATCGACTTTTAGAGTTTACAAAAACCGTTACCGGGAGAGAAATGCAAGCGCAACTGCTTGATAATATGGATTTAGAGCGTGAGCGTGGGATTACCATTAAAAGCCACGCCATCCAAATGGATTATATTTACAACGGTGAAAAATATACCCTCAATTTAATTGATACACCTGGTCACGTTGATTTTTCGTATGAAGTATCTCGCTCCATCGCTGCTTGTGAAGGGGTGCTTTTATTGGTTGATGCTTCCCAAGGGATTCAAGCGCAAACCATTTCTAATTTATATTTGGCTTTAGAACATGGCCTAACCGTTATTCCTGTATTAAATAAGGTAGATTTACCCGGAGCAATGCCTGAGGAAATCAAAGACCAAATGCAAGACCTACTGGATTGTAAACGTGAAGATATTATTCATGCCAGTGGAAAAGAAGGCATTGGGGTACCTGAAATTTTGGCAGCCGTGGTAGAACGAATTCCTCCTCCAACAGGTGATCCTTTGGCCGAATTACAATGTTTAATTTTTGACTCTTCTTATAATCCTTTCCGAGGCATTGAAATTATGTTTAGGGTGAAAAATGGTGAAATCAGAAAAGGAGATAAAATTAAATTTGTTGCCACAGGCAAAGAATATTTTGCAGATGAAATTGGTATCATGCGTTTGGGACAAGAACCCCGAGCGGTGGTTTCTGCAGGTGATGTGGGGTATTTAATTTCTGGTATCAAAGATGCCCGTGAGGTAAAAGTAGGCGATACCATTACTCATTCTGCTCGACCTTGTACCGAAATTATCATGGGCTTTGAAGAAGTAAAACCAATGGTTTTTGCAGGGATTTATCCGGTGGAAACAACTGAGTTTGAAAACCTTCGTACGGCCATGGAAAAATTACAACTCAATGATGCCTCATTGGTTTGGGAACCTGAAACTTCTGCTGCTTTAGGCTTTGGATTTCGTTGCGGTTTCTTAGGCATGTTGCACATGGAAATTGTACAAGAACGTCTTGAAAGAGAATTCGATATGACGGTAATCACCACGGTGCCTTCGGTTGAATTTCATTGTCATAAAACCAATGGAGAAATGATGCGTGTAAATGCACCATCCGAATTGCCTGATCTTTCTGTTATCGATTACATAGAGGAGCCTTTTGTAAAAGTGCAAATCATTACCAAAGCCGATTACGTAGGTGGTATTATTTCGCTTTGTATGGAAAAAAGAGGGGTGATGATTAATCAAAGTTATTTAACTACTGATCGGGTAGAATTGATTTTTGAACTTCCTTTGGCTGAAATTGTATTTGACTTTTTCGATAAATTGAAAACCATTTCTCGTGGTTATGCTTCTTTAGATTATGAACTCATAGGGTTTAGAGAATCAAACATGGTGAAACTTGACATCATGTTGAACCAAGAAAAAGTAGATGCTTTATCCTCTATTGTGCATAGAGACAAGGCCTACGATTGGGGCAAAAGACTCTGTGAAAAATTAAAAGATTTGTTACCACAACAACAATTCGAAATTGCGATTCAAGCTGCTATTGGGATGAAAATTATTTCGAGAGAAACGGTAAAAGCGTTGAGAAAAAATGTACTCGCAAAATGTTATGGTGGTGACATTTCACGTAAACGTAAATTACTCGAAAAGCAAAAGAAAGGTAAAAAACGTATGCGTCAAATCGGAAACGTAGAAGTACCTCAAGAAGCCTTTATGGCCATCTTGAAGTTAGATTAAACGATAACCATCTTGTTGAATTTTTATTAGCTTTAAAACCGTTAGCATATTTCATTGAGATTTAAGCTAATGTAGAGAATTGTGATATGACGCCATTTATATTAGTAAGCCAGTCATTTGGTAAAGAAAGTGAATACAGAAGAGTGATTTTAACCATGTTGTCTGCTGCAGCGCATTTAGGGGATGATATTGGTGCTTGTCAATTTGTGTTATTTACCGACAATATCGATTTCTTTAAGCAATGGTTAAATGGCTTAAATGTTCATTATGTGTTGCTTACCCCAGCAAAAGTAAAACAAATGAGGGGGGATATCGATTTTTTACATAGAATGAAAATCGCTTTAATCGAAGAATCATTCACCTTGTTTCCTGATCGTTCCATGTTTTATGTAGATTCGGATACTTTTTTTATTAAAAATCCAATGCTTGGAATTGAACGCATTGATGCGCAAAAATCATCCATGCATTTGTTAGAATATCCTTTTAGTGACATTAAAAATATGCCTTTGCCTGCTGGAAAAACATTTCAAGCGTTTTATCAATTGGCCATTGGCAATCAATTTGCCTTGTCCAATGGAGAATCTTTAAGTGTGCTTGAAACAGATGCCTCATGGAATGCCGGGGTAATGTGTCTTCACCACAGCCATGTGCGTTTTTTACCCGATGTATATGGCTTAACACATCAGTTTTATCCTCAAACATTGAACCATGCCAGTGAACAATACGCGTTCTCTATACTGTTACAAAAAAACACACAATTGATCCCTTCTGAAGATGTGGTATACCATTATTGGTATAGAATAAAAAAAGACATCATGGACGAAATATTGGCTGAAAAACATTTCATGGCAATAGAAGCGAAGCCATTAGCCGATAGAATTGACTTTGTTAAAAACTTAACGCTACATTTACCTGAGCGCTTAGCGCAACATGTATATACACTCATCGACCATAGTGTGCAGGCTTTTAATGAAGATAAGTTTGGTGAAGGTTATCAATGGTT
>JBIKPL010000056.1:0-11603 GCA_044357485.1 Cytophagales bacterium | reverse complement strand
CCCTTATTAAAGTTTTACTTTAAGTAAACCTTTTATCAGGAACATCAAAGTTAATAAAAATGTCAAAACGATAGTAATATGGCAAGGATAAAATATTATTACGATCCTGAAACATGTAAATACGAGTTAATACAAACGACCCATAAAACCAGGCTATTTCAATTGCTAGGATTTGTAGGGATGAGTTTTGTGTTTGCTTTTGGACTACTCTATTTTTATGCACAACTCTTTGAATCGCCTACCCAAACTTTAGTACGCAAAGAAAATGAAGCACTTAAGTTTTATTATAAAATATTGAACATAGAGTTAGACAAGTCACATAAAATGCTTGCAGCGCTTCAACAACGAGATGATAACATCTACAGAGTAGTATTCGAATCGGAACCATTATCACCCAATATTAGAACAGCAGGAACAGGTGGCACAGAAAAATACAGGGAGTTGTTAGCGCAAAACATCAAACAAGAAGCTTTAATTATTTCCTCCTTAAGCAAAGTTGACTTATTAAAAAAACAACTTTACGTACAATCAAAGTCGTATGATGAAATTACCAGGATGGCAAAAAGCAAAGCAAAGATGTTACAATGTATGCCTGCCATTCAACCGGTATCCAATAAAAAACTCAATGCCTTGATTTCTGGATTTGGATTTAGGATACACCCTATTTACAAAGTTAAAAAAATGCATACTGGTTTAGATTTCTCTGCGCCCAAAGGTACACCGGTATATGCAACGGGAGATGGTGTGGTCATTACCGCCAATAAAAGTTTTAGTGGTTATGGTAATGAAATTGAAATTCAACATGGTTTTGGTTATATCACAAAATATGCTCATTTAAATGCCTTTAAAGTACATCGAGGTCAAAAAATTAAAAGAGGACAACACATAGGATTTGTAGGCAGCACAGGAACCTCCGTTTCCCCGCATTTGCATTATGAAGTAATTAAAAATAAAAATAAAGTTAATCCGGTGCATTATTTCTTCAATGATTTAAAACCTTCGGAATATCAAAAACTATTGGAACAGGCTTCCGTAGAAAACCAATCACTTGGAGGAGAATAAGTCTTCCGTTTAAAGTGAAGGGTTTAGCGTTTTTAAATCCTTAAGTTATTTCTAAAAGAAATCTATCTAATTCAAATTACCCTAAACTAAACTCAGAACGCTAAACTCTGAACTAAAAATGGCTTATAAAGAAAAAGAAATTGTTAAAAAATATTACTCCATCAGTGAGGTAGCAAAAATGTTTAAGGTGGCCACATCTTTAATTCGTTTTTGGGAAACTGAATTTGAGGTGATTAAGCCTAGAAAAAACAGCAAAGGAAATCGTCAGTTTACACAAGAAGACATCGATTGCATTAAGCAAGTTTTTCATTTAGTGAAAGAAAAGGGCTATACCTTACAAGGGGCAAAAGAAATGCTTAAAGTTGACCATGTGGCGATTGCTCCTGTAATAGTAAGTCATAAATCAACAGAAAAATCGGAAGCCATAAAAGCACTTGAGCATATCAAAGGATTTTTAGTCGCTATTCAAGACCAACTTTAGTTCTACTTTTTCAGCTAAATCAAGTCAAAAATGATATTGTTTGTATTCATTCATTTTTTTCGTTAAACTTACAGTAGAATTGTGCCTGTTCAGGTTTTGTTGCACCATTCTAATGCAATGTTGTGATACAGTTTAACAACATTCTGTTTAACGCTAATATACATTATGTTTATACATATCATGTCGGAAGGCTTTGATGCCTTAATTGGAACCATCATATTATGGTTTAAAAACAAAGGAAAAAAGTCTTTCAGGGATTTGTGGAAACAAAATAGTAATATAAGTCATGTCGGCTACCGTTTTCTCCTACATTTCATGACCACCATATTAGCAGTATCCATTATCTTGGTGACCTTACTCATTATCAAACAATTTTATTAAAAAAAAACGTCTTGTGCATATTCATCAATACACACAAGACGCAGCGTAAATTTCATTCAATACTTATTCCACTATGGCTAGGTAATAATTTTTCTTACCCTTTTGAATCAATAAATATTTATCATTTAACAAAGCAAAATCAGGCTTTTGATTAGGGTCTTCTAATTTAGATTTATTAATACTTACGCCACCAGCTTGAATCATTTTTCGTGCTTCCCCTTTGGAAGGAAAAATCAAAGTTCCAGCCAATACCGCCAATAAATCCGTTACAGATTCTGTCTGAGCTAAGGTTTCTTTCGTGAAATTAACTTGAGGTACACCTTCAAAAACAGTCAACAAAGTACGTTCATCTAATTTCTGAAGCGTTTCGGTCGTTCCTTTTCCAAACAAAATTTCAGATGCTTGTATGGCCGCTTCTAAATCAGCTTGAGAATGCACCATTAAGGTAAGTTCCTCCGCTAATCGTTTTTGTAAAGGACGTAAATGAGGCGCGGTTTCATGCTCAAGTATTGTTGCTTCAATCACCTCTTTGGGCAGTAAAGTGAAAATTTTAATCCATTTATAAGCATCCGCATCAGAAGCATTTAACCAAAACTGATAAAATTGGTAAGGAGAAGTTTTTTCAGGATCTAACCAAATGTTTCCTTTTTCTGTTTTACCAAATTTGCCGCCATCCGCTTTGGTGATTAAAGGACACGTAAAAGCAAATGCTTCTCCCCCAGCCTTACGTCTTACCAATTCAGTACCCGTGGTAATATTCCCCCATTGGTCACTTCCTCCCATTTGAACTTTGGCATTTTTATTTGCATATAACCAATAAAAATCATAGCCTTGAAGCAATTGGTAGGCAAACTCGGTATAGCTAATGCCCGTCTCCCCTTCAATTCGTTTTTTTACGCTGTCTTTACTCAACATATAGTTAACAGAAATATGCTTTCCTGTATCGCGTAAAAAATCAATAAAGCTGATGCCCTTAAACCAATCATAGTTATTCACGATTTCAGCCGCATTGGGTTTCAAGGGGTCAAAATCTAAAAATTTAGCCAATTGGGCTTGTACACCTTTGATGTTAAACGCAAGTGTTTCTTCACTTAACAAGGACCTTTCTTCACTCTTACCACTCGGATCACCCACCATTCCTGTTGCGCCACCAACCAAGGCAATCGGTTTATGGCCAGCCTTTTGCAAATGAACAAGTAATAATATGGGTACTAAACTTCCAATATGTAAACTATCGGATGTTGGATCAAATCCTATATAGGCTGTAGTTAATTCTTTTGCAAATTGTGCTTCGGTTCCAGGCATGATATCATGCACCATTCCCCTCCATTTTAACTCTTCAATAAAATTCTTCATCTCCTTATTTTTCAATCGAATTCAAAAATACAAAGAATGTTGAATTAATAAACTATCGAAGCTAAATCAATGTCAATAACTAGCATTATTTTACACTATAAAACATGGTGCTAGATGATTTGTAATGGAAAAATTTCATTTTATAATAAATAAAATAAATGAGGGCGTTTCCCTTCGGGCCCGAGCTTTCGCAACTCGCATTTTAATTTGTAACAAAAAATCCGATCCATAATAATCTTGTACAACAAATTAAAAGTGCTCAAACAATTGCTCAATCTCTAACGCTCAGCACTAAACATCAAATTTGGCATTACTTAAAGCCGACCTTTACATGGCGACTATAAACCAACAATAAATTTAAAACACCTCAGTGTTGGACTACAAAACACATAGTCAATAATTTTTACCCACACATAATCATGTAAAGCATTAAAAAAAACGGCATCCTCGTTTTTTATCTTTATTAGTTAAACTTCAGCAATACATTTTTAATAAAAAACACCCATCTACTGCATAAAAACAAGTTTTACTATACTGATTTACTAAATACATTTTGCATCGGTACAGCAGCCCAATAACGTTGATCTAAACACATGGCAATATTTCGAACGAAAGGTTTTCCTGAAGTGGTGACTTTAACTTGCCAAACATCAATATCGACCAATGCATTCTCTTCAAATTCACGCAATCGAGACATAATGGTTTCCTTCATTTCATCAGTAAGATTGGCAATATCAGTTTGATGGAGGCACATTAAATTTAAAATATGCTGACGAATTATTAAATCTTCATTGCTTAATAAATGTCCTTTGATAATAGGAAATTGCTGCTGCTCAATTTTGGTTTGGTATGCTTCCACCTCCTTTTCATTTTGCATAAACGCGCCCCAAGTGTCGCTTATGCTCGACACCCCCAAGCCTAATAAAAACTTAGAAGAGGTAGTGGTATAACCCATAAAATTACGGTGCAAAACGCCATGGTCTTCTGCTACAAATAATTCATCTGAAGGTTTAGCAAAATGATCCATTCCAATTTCTTTGTACTGAAATTGCATCAGTGCTGTTCGTCCAAATTCATATAATGCCCTTTTTTCGTTTCCTGAAGGTAAATCGGCTTCAGAATAGCGCCGTTGCCCAGCACTTTTCCAGGGCACATGGGCATAACTATAAAAGGCTATTCGATCGGGATTAAGTTGAATAACATAATCAATGGTCATTTTTACACTCGCCAACGTTTGACTTGGCAAACCATAAATAATATCAATATTAATTCCTGTAAAACCTGCAGCCCTGGCTTGGTCAACCACTGCTTTGGTTTGTTCAAAAGTTTGAATTCTATTAATCATCAACTGCACCGCAGGATCAAAATCCTGAACGCCTACACTTAGCCTTTTAAAACCTAAGGCAGCCAACACTTTCAATTGGGTAGCATTGGTATAATTGGGATGCACTTCAATACTGAATTCATATTGAGGATGAAGGGTAACACTCTCCATAATAGTCTCCAATAATACTTTTAAATTGTCGGCACTAAAAAAAGAAGGGGTTCCACCTCCTAAGTGCAGGTCTTTTAAAACAGGTTTACGCCCTTCAAACAATTCCAAATACATCGCCCATTCTTTCAAAAGGGATTGAATATAAGGAATTTCAACAGCATGATTTTTGGTAATGCGTTTATTGCAACCACAATAGGTACACAAGGCTTCACAAAAAGGTAAATGCAGGTACAAACTTATTTCTCCTTCATTGTCTTCAAATGCTTTTAGTACTTGTCCTTTCCAAATCGCATCATCGATGGAATGGGTATCCCAAAAAGGTACAGTAGGGTAACTGGTATATCTTGGTGTCGGTACATCGTATTTAGACAGCAGTGCTGAGAAAGAAAGAGGATTTGTCATGTTGCAAAGTTCAAACTGAATCAATTTCTAAAAAATGATATTTATCAGTTTTTATTGTGATTTATCCTAAATTGAAATAAATTTCAAACAAGTGCTAAGTACCGCAACGCATAAAATGCTCAAAAAAAAATCCCGATTTTCATCGGGATTTTAAACTATAAACGGATGTTATTATTTTTTCTTTGCTTTTTGCATTTCTTCTTGGGCTTTCATTGCCTCTTGAAGTCTGCCCATAAAACCACCTGATTTTTTAGCGGTTCCATTGGCGTGGTTAATTTTATTATCCATTAATTTTTGTTTGATAGAATCTTCATCAACAAACATTTTTATCACATACTGTTGTGCAATAGAAACAACATTTGATACTAAATAGTAATAGGTTAAACCAGCAGAAAGAGAGTTTAAAATAAACATAAACATCACGGGCATTACATACGACATTACTTTCATCGGGCCTTGTACTGTACTTACTTGGTTATTCATCCAAGTATACACAATGGTAGAAATAGTCATCAAAATAGTAAATAAACTTACATGAGAACCATAGCTAGGAATTTTAAATGGCAAAGTATACACCGAGTCGAATGACGATAAATCATGGGCCCATAAGAATGATTGCTGACGTAAATCAATTAAGTTAGGGAAAAAGGAGAACATGGCAATTAAAAATGGTGCTGACAACAACATCGGCACACAACCACTTAAAGGATTAACCCCAACTTGTTGGTACAACTTCATGGTTTCTTGTTGCGTCTTGGTCATGTCATCACCCGTTTGTTCTTTAATGGCATCAATTTCAGGTTTTAACACCCTCATTTTGGCCATAGACACATATGATTTATAAGACAATGGGAACAAAACCAATTTCAAAATCAATACCAATAAAAAGATGATTACGCCATAATTGGAAGTCATCATTTCTAACAAAGTAAAAATTGGGTAAATGACATACCTATTGATATGTTTAATTACCGGCCAACCTAAATGCACATTATCAGCATAATTAGGCGTTACATTTTTCAATATTTCAAGGTCATTTGGGCCAAAGTAAAAAGCCAGTTTAGCCCCTTCTACAGAAGCTACATCAGCCGAGGGAATAAATAAATTGGCCGACAAATCTTTGATTACCAAAGAATCACCTTCAGAACCAAAAGATTTTACATTTCCTTTTACAAATCCTTTTTCAGAAATAAAACCAATATTAAAAAATTTAGACTTCATTGCTACCCAATTTAAATTAGCAGCAATATCAGCCTTTTCTTCTTCTAAACTGGTTTCACTTAAATTATCAAACTCACCATCTGCAAAATAATTAATGGTGGTGGTGATTTTTGTTTGATTGATATCTTTTTCTGTACGGTTAAATTTAACATTGGCGCTGAAAGGAATTGCTTCATTTTTAAGGGTGCCTTGTGCCAAATTGGTCTTCACAATATAATCAACTTTGTACCCAGTCGCAGGCATCACATACGTTTGTTCTACCGTTTCCGTAGGTGACACCGCTAAAGAAAAAGTAATAGAATTAGGGGTTTGTGCACTTACTTTAAAATACAACTGAGACAAATCAATTAAAGATTTATGCGTTGGTAAACTAATGCCAAATTGAGCATTTGTTGAATCAATTAAAACCAACGGTTTACCATCAAAAGTTTTAAAGTTTTTTAACAAAGCACCTTTAATTCGTCCCCCTTTGGTTGCAAAAGAAAGCCTAAGTTCTTTATTTTCTAATACAATTTCTTGGTCCACCCCAACGACCGCTGAAGCAAATTTACCATACATAGATGCTGACTGTGCGATTAAAACGGAATCCGCTATTTTAGAGGAGGTTGCTTTAATTGTAGCTTGAGCACCCGCATTGGCACGAACAACCTTTTGTTCGGTTTGAGTAGGCACAGGTAATTTCGTAGGATCAGGGGCAAAGAACTGAAAATAAGCGAAAAGTAATACTGAAATTAGTATTAAGCCAATTGTTGAATTTTTATCCATTTTAGATTGAAGTACCGCGTACAGCGTACAGAGTTTTTAATAGGTGTTAATAATAATTATATAAATAAATAAGCTTCTCAGTACGCTGTACTCAAGACGCTGTATTTAAACTATTTTTTAGAATAATCTCTTGCCGCTTTAATAAATTTCACAAACAAAGGGTGAGGATTAAGTACCGTACTTTTCAACTCAGGGTGAAATTGAGCGCCAATAAACCAAGGATGGTCTTTAATTTCAACCATTTCGACTAAACCTGTATCAGGATTAATACCGGAAGCAATCATCCCACCAGCTTCGAATTGAGCGAGGTACTTATTATTAAATTCGTAACGATGTCTATGACGTTCAGAAATCTTATTTTTGCCATACACACTAAACGCTTTAGTACCTTTTTTCAATTCACAAGGATAGGCACCCAAACGCATCGTACCACCTTTCATGGTAATGTCTTTTTGATCTGCCATGATATCTATCACAGGATGAGGAGTATCTGGATTCATTTCAAAAGAAGCCGCATCTTTTAATTTAAGCACGTTTCTTGCAAATTCCACTACGGCGCACTGCATACCCAAACAAATTCCAAAAAATGGAATTTTATTTTCCCTTACATATTTAATGGCATTTATTTTCCCTTCAATGCCTCTTTCACCAAATCCAGGGGCAACCAACACGCCATCTAATGATTTAAGAATCAAAGGCATGGTTTCCTCATTTAACGATTCTGATGAAATCCACTTAAGGTTAACCTTACATTCATTTTCAGCACCGGCATGAATAAAAGCTTCGGCAATAGACTTGTAAGCATCTTTTAATTCCACATACTTTCCAACTAAGCCAATGGTTACTTCGTCTGTTGGATTTTTAAGCTTTCCTAAAAAATCTTTCCAAGTATCAAGTACAGGCTCACCTTTGGTAGGTAATTTTAATTTACTAATTACACGTTCGTCTAATTTTTCTTTGCGCATCAATAAAGGTACGTCATAGATAGTTTCAGCGTCCATGGCTTCAATCACACAATTGATTTGCACATTGCAAAATTGAGCAACTTTTTTGCGTATTTCTATAGGTAAAGGACGCTCAGTTCTACAAACCAAAATATCTGGTTGTATGCCTGATTCCGATAATTGTTTGACAGAGTGTTGGGTTGGTTTTGTTTTTAATTCTCCTGCACTTTTAAGATAGGGCACTAAAGTCAAGTGTACCACCAATGAATTATTGGCACCTAAATCCCAACGCAATTGTCGAACTGCTTCAACAAAAGGCAAAGATTCAATATCTCCCACACATCCCCCAATCTCGGTAATGATAATATCGAATTCACCAGTTTCGCCCAAAAGAGTAATGTTTCTTTTGATTTCATCGGTAATGTGAGGGATTACTTGGACTGTTTTCCCCAAAAATGCACCTTGACGTTCCTTTGTAATCACCGTATTGTAAATCTTACCTGTGGTTACATTATTCGCCTGTGAAGTGGGAATATTTAAGAATCTTTCATAATGGCCTAAATCTAAATCTGTTTCAGCGCCATCGTCTGTAACATAGCATTCGCCATGCTCGTACGGATTGAGCGTTCCTGGATCAATATTTAGATAGGGATCAAATTTCTGAATGGTGACACGGTATCCCCTGGCTTGCAACAATTTAGCCAATGATGCGGCGATTATACCTTTACCTAATGAGGAGGTAACACCACCCGTAACAAATATATACTTAACTCCTGATGACATAAAAGATTATTTCCTTGCGATTACGGAGCACAAAGTTATAATATATTTTATATTTAAACCTGAATTAAGCGAAAAGAATCTGTTTATTTTAGTTCAAAGTTCAAGCTACAAACAAGTAGTTGGTTTGTAGCTTGAACCAAGGAAGTAATTAAGCGTTACATCCATGGATTATAGCTAATTTAAAACCAATAGCCGAGCCTAAAAGCAGCATTCGCAGCAGGTGTAATTTTAAAAGTCGTACCACCATCGACCGTTTCAGTTGGAATAGCCGTTCCTCCGGTAACTTCATAACTCGTTTCTTTGTCTTTTTGAGTAGCATAATTTAACGTTAAACCAAATTCAACGCCAAGATAAAGACTTTTGATAAAGTAAAAATCTGCACCACTTAGTAGCCCTAAACCTACTGACGTAAAACCTGTTGCATTTGTGATCGTCTTTTTGGTTTTATTTACATTACTCACTCCTGTAAAAGTAACGTCTTCGCTTGAGCCAAATAAAATCGGAATGATTGCTCCAATATAAGGAGACAAGCGCTCTGTACCTTCAAAATGTTTTTCAAACCCTGGCACAATTGACATGCTATAGCTTGAGGTGGTTTCATCTTCCTTATCTGTGCCATTACTTAATACTTTGGGCGTAGTACTATTGGTTAAATCCCAATTGAATCCTAATCGACCAACCAATTGGTCTGTAATGAAATACCTTGCCTTAAACCCATATTGCGGCAATAAAAAAGGCGTACTAGCAGCAAATGGACTGGCAGCATTCAATTCCAACGCTACTTTACCAGCCAATGGTTTAAATTCTTGTGCATTTGCAAGAGCAAAACTTGTCAATGCGGCGAGTGTAATAAATATTTTTTTCATAAAAATGAGTTTAAAATAATTGATAAATTAATTTTATCAAATTTACTACATTTTAAAAATTGAAAAAAATGATACTATTTATGTTTATTTAAAACTTTTATCAATCAATATATTGACATAAATTCTTAAAAAACACGCCCCACCAGTTGAATTACACCCTACAAACCTTGACTTTCTTACTTAATTGAAAGGAACTAAAATCAATGTAAGTTTTTATTCTACCTTATCTAAATTATGAATATCTTGCATACTAAATATGAGCGACAGCCTAGAATACCAACAGCATACCTTCCCTAATGGCATTAGACTTGTGCATAAACAAGTAATGCATACTAAATTAGCACATTGTGGTTTCATGTTAGATGTTGGGAGCCGAGATGAAAAAACAGACCAAATTGGCATCGCTCATTTTTGGGAACACATGGCTTTTAAAGGTACTTCCAAAAGAAAAGCTTTTCATATTATCAATAGTTTAGAATCGGTGGGTGGCGAATTAAATGCCTATACTACCAAAGAAAAAATATGTTTTCATGCCTCTTTGTTAGTTAATTTCTTTGACAAAGCGGTAGATATTCTTACTGACATTACTTTTAATTCTATCTTTCCTGAAAAAGAAATTGAAAAAGAGCGTGGGGTAATTCTAGAAGAAATGTCGATGTACCTCGATGCACCAGAAGATGCCATCCATGATGAATTTGATGATGTGATCTATCAAAATCATGCCTTAGGTTATAATATTCTGGGCACAGAAGCCAGTGTAAAATCATTTCAAAAAAGCGATTTTGAAAAATTCATCAAAGAGAACCTCGATACTAGCAAAATAATTTTTTCTTCTGTAAGCAATCTTCCTTTCGATAAAGTCATCAAAACCGTAGAAAGGTATCTGTGCGAAATTCCAACCTTAAGTTGCTCGAGAGAAAGAACAAAATTCGAAATTTATACCCCAAAATACGAAGTAAGGAGCAAAACCACCAATCAAGCACATTGTGTTTTTGGAAAGCCTTCTTATTCTGTAGAAAGTGATCAACGTTTGCCATTTTTTATGCTAAACAATATTTTGGGTGGGCCGGGCATGAACTCCAGGTTAAATTTAGTACTCAGAGAAAAATATGGTTATGTGTACGGTGTTGATGCGTCCTTTACTTCCTATATAGATACTGGTTTGTTTAATATTTATTTTGGTACTGAAAAAAAACACTTACAACGTTGCATTGATTTGGTGAACAAAGAAATGAAACGAATGAAAGAAACGCCCTTAGGAACAACTCAATTGCATGTTGCCAAAGCGCAATTGATGGGACAATTGGCGATGTCAGAAGAAAGCAATAGTAATTTTATGCTTATGATGGCGAAAAGCATGCTTGATTTAGGTAAAATTGACACCCTCAATACAATATTCGATTTAATTAAAAACGTTTCTGCCCAAAACCTTCAAGATTTAGCCAACGAAATGTATGATTTCGATTCTTTCAGTTATTTAATTTACAATCCAAAATAATAACACCAAAAATACATTGACTTGTAAGGTTTGTGTATCACTCAAAACATTATTAAAATGGAATTTCTGCCCAAATACATCACCGATTACGTGGAAGCACATACAGAACCTGAGTCTCCGCTATTATCAACCCTGTCGAGGGAAACGTATGTTAATATTTTAAGGGCAAGAATGCTTTCGGGGCATTTACAAGGCAGGGTATTGAGCATGTTATCGCATATGATAAAACCTCAACACGTACTTGAAATCGGAACATTCACCGGTTATTCAGCGCTTTGTTTGGCCGAAGGTATGCAAAAAAATGGTTTACTCACCACCATTGATATCAATGAAGAATTAGAAGATTTTG
>JBIKPL010000267.1:0-4399 GCA_044357485.1 Cytophagales bacterium | reverse complement strand
CAAGGGATGTCTAAATCAACGGTGTTTTATATTTTATTAATTTGGGCAATTACTACCGGAATTCATTTTTATGATTTTACAAAAGGTATTATGGTTTTGTATTTCCTCGCCATCCTGCATGTGTTTTTGGAATTCCCCTTGAATATTCATTCTTTTAGAGGGGTATTGAAAGGATTTAAAAAATAAAACCATGGATCTTTGTCTTCTTGAAAGACCAAAAATAATTGTCTAGATTCAAATATATATACAAAAACACTTTTTTAGAATTAAAAAAATCCCCTTGGTCATGAACCAAGGGGATTTTTTTAAGCCATGTACGATTGGCTTAACCATAAAAATCAGCGATTTTTGCTAATCCTTTAGGGTTTAGGATTTTGATTTTTTTACCTTCCGTTGCAATAAGTTGGTCGAGTTTAAACTCTGCTAATAACCTAATAACGGTTTCGGTAGCCGTACCTACAATATTGGCAAGGTCTTCTCTCGATAATGCAATGTCAATCACTTGGCTTGTGTCGCCTTCCATGCTGTAGGTTTCCTTTAAAAGGAGTAGGGTAGTAGCCAAACGTTCACGAACCGATTTTTGCGCTAAGTTGATGATTTTTCCTTCAAGAATTCCCATTTCATGGCACACAGACTTCATCAGTCTTTTTACAAATTCATGGTCTTCTAAAAAAACTTTCATGAAGTCGGCTTTGGGTACAAAACATATTTTAGCATCTTCTAAGGCCATGGCAGAGGCAGCATATAATTCCTCACTTAAAAGTGCTCTGTAGCCAAGAAAATCTCCTGGTTTGCCAAAATTGATGATTTGTTCTTTGCCCTGAGATCCGTCTTTGTAGATTTTTATTTTACCTTCATTTACACAAAATAATCCTAGAGGCCTTGTTCCTTCATAAAAAATGACTTGTCCCTTTTTGTATTTAGTACAAGTTTTGTTTTCTGAAATTGTGCAAAGATGCTCGCCAGATAGATTCTTAAATAGTGAGTTGTTTCTGCTGTGGCATTCCTCACAAGAAATGGTTTCTATTTTTTTTAGCATAATTTTAAATTTTAGATAATTATTGGTTAGAAAATGAATTAAAAAACGAATATAAAATAAGATGACGAAAAGTAGCTTATTATTTGATTCAAGTCAAGTTTAAGCCTTTATTTATTTGTTAAATTTTCGTGTTTTTGTAGTTCGGTAGATTGAAGGCATAAAAACTTTATTTTTTGATAGTTTACGCTTATTTTTACCGATTGATAAAATCTATAATTGACATGCCTACAACTAAAGAATTATTTAAAGCACATGTTGCTCAAATTGAAAATAAAGAAAACTATCAAAAACCTATCGGTTTCGGTTTAGGAATTAGAAGAACCAAAGGGGATAAAACCCTTGATGTTTTTTTTCCTCATATTAATTATAATACTGCCTTTGGTACAGCGGCTTTGGTTTTGGAGGCTACACAATATACCTCCAATACCAACGGTTTTGTTAGTGTATCAAAAGCGCAATTAGCGCAAGTTTTTGAGCAATTTAAAGCATTTCATGACGAAATAGCACTTCATCCTAATATTGGATTGGTTAAAAATTTATTAGACGCACCCACTGTAAACCATGCTTATTATAACGTCGATATTATTGCTTATTTCTTTTTTGAGCACGATTCAGCGGTAGCCACAACAGAAGAGGGGTATTTTAAATTACAATGTTTGTCTCAACTGCATGTTAAACCTCATCAAATTAAATTAGATGGTGTTTTTGGGAAATTAAATAATATAGCCTGGACAAATTATGGCCCAATTTTGACCGCAGATTTAAGCGCTGAAAAATTAAGACATTTGTTTTTAGGACAAGAATTGGTGGTTTCTCATGTAGATAAATTTCCTTACATGGTTAATTATACCATTCAAGATGGTGTTCGTGTGGCCGCGGGATCTCAAGTTCGTTTGGGGGCACATTTGGCTTCAGGCACTACCGTGATGCCTGCAGGTTACGTTAACTTTAACGCGGGAACCTTAGGCACCGCGATGGTAGAAGGACGTATTTCGGGTGGAGTAGTCGTAGGCGATAATACCGATATTGGTGGTGGCGCTTCTATTATGGGAACTTTGTCTGGAGGAAATAAAAATGTGATTTCCTTAGGTGAAAAATGCTTGATGGGCGCCAATTCTGGAACAGGTATTTCTTTAGGATTTGGTTGTACCATAGAAGCGGGTTTATACATCACGGCTTCTGCTAAAATTCATCTTTATGATGTTGACAATAAGCCTGTTACTATAGATGGCAAGCACGTTTCTGAAGGCGAAAATGTTGTTAAAGCGATGGATTTAAATGGAAAAGATAAATTGTTGTTTATTCGAAATAGCGAAACCGGCACGGTGATTTGTAAGCCTAATCCTAAAACAATTGAATTAAACGCAAGCTTGCATGTTTAATAGTGAAAGGGTTTCCCCTGTGCATTTGCATAAGGGAAACCTTTTACTTCTTTTTTTTAGACTAACGACGATATGAAAAACAATACAACGCCACCATCAGCCAAGATTACGCCTATTAAAATTGTGATTATAGTATTTGTAATCATTGCCATTGGCTTGGCTTTGCATTTAAAATTAAAACAAAGTGAACGCGTGGCGACCATCAAACAATCGGCCTCTTCTTTTGCTTTATTAGATACCACAGCCATTGATAAAGTCATTATTTTTAATGGGAAAGCTACCATTACATTGACTAAAAATGGCTCTAATGGATGGGTTTATAATGGAAAATCACCAGCAAACAAACCCGCAGTTAGCGCTTTGTTAAAGATGATGTTGACCCTTTCTCCTCAAGGTACTGTTCCTGAAAAGGAGATGGATAAAGAAGCGATTGCTTTGCGTTCGTCCGGTATTAAGGTACAATTTTATGCCGGAGATATTGAAGACCGTGCTTTTTATGTCAACAATGCTGCTGCTCAATCCAAAACCATTATGATGATGGTCAGCACTGGGGCGCCACATTATGTAACAGCGCCAGGATATGGCAATCAAGTAAACCAACTATTTGCTGCCGACGAAACTACTTGGGAAACCACGACTTTACTGAGCAGTACTTTGAAATCTATCCAATCGGTAGAAGCCGTTTCTGAAACCTTGCCCTCTTTTAAAATTGAATATGATGCTGGTTTTTATAAATTTAATTCGCCCAAACAGACCAATAATCAAACCTTGATCAAGGCTTATTTTAAAGATTTAATTGATGCATCTATCGATGAATATGTAGCCAATAATGACTTGCTTAACAAGCCTTTGGCCACCTTAACTATTATTGATGTTGAGAACCATAGAAACTGTACGATCACAGTATTGAAAATCGAAAACGAGAAAGCCTTGATTAAATGCGAGCAACTGCATAAAATGGGCTATATCAGTACCGCTAAATTAAAACGTCTTTTCCCATTGTTTCCGTAGATAAGGGAAAGGTATACATCAAGATATTGTAATGAATGAATGAATGAATGAAATAGGTCTACTTGAAAATATTTTAATTGCTGATTCTTAGAAAATTAAGGTGTTTTTTAGCCGTTTAAACGCAAGGGTATTTGATTTTATTTCATTAAAGTGGTGCACTAGTTTGATTTAAATGGTATAGATAAGCTATTCATTGCGTAGGGCGTTCACTTCGGTCGCGTGATCGGCACTCGCTATTTTTCTTGTGGTCAAATCATAGCGTATTAAAAGATAACCTCAACCCACAAGAAAAATGAGCTCAAACAAAGCCTCTCCCGCTAACGCAAATTAGCCTATCATTTAACTTTAAATGATAGGCTAATTTAGGGTAATAATTTTAAGTACACTTGCTAAAAATGATTTACAAATTATGCGAGTTTCGTTTTTCAGCAAGCGCTAAATACGACAATCATATCTTAGCATCAGTATTGTTGAACTTGCGTGTAGTTTATTATATTTAACCCTAACACACCTTATATTTTAATGTTTGCTTGATAATAGGGGCGAACATCTATTACTTCCATGCCTCCTGCGATAGCGGCAGCAATGCCAGGAGCGCCATCTTCAAATACCAAACAAAATTCAGGGGCAACGCCCATCAATGTGGCTCCTTTAAGAAAAGTATCTGGTGCCGGTTTGGGATTTTCTACATCATCACAAGTGATTAAAATGTCGAACATTTCACTTAAGCCAGTAGCTTTTAAAATGCTGGTCGCTAATTCTTTATTGGCTCCCGTTCCTAAGGCCATAGGTAAAATGCCTTGGTACTTTTGGGCTACAGCAACCACAATAGCGATGGGTGTTGCGGTGTGTACCAAACTCAAAAAGGTTTGTTCTTTTTCTTCGGCTATGGCATAATGATCGAGTTGAAGTAAGCCTAATTCTTCAATCAACATTTTAAAAGTAGTATGGGTGGGAATTCCCGCTT
>JBIKPL010000055.1:0-11628 GCA_044357485.1 Cytophagales bacterium | reverse complement strand
ATGTTCCCCCTCAAAATTTAATATCGGTTACAGCACCTTTGGGAGGATTTGTAAAAGCTACAACCCTGTTACAAGGAACACATGTACACCAAGGAGAAGTATTAGCCATTATTGAAAATCCCGACTTCATTCAATTACAACAAGATTACCTAGACAACAGAAACAAATTAGAGTTCTTGAGTCTTGAATATAAACGTCAACAAGAATTAAATGCAGAAAATGTTAGTTCGGCAAAAGTTTTTCAACAAACGACTACTGAATACAAAAACATCAAAAACACGATCAATGCGTTAGAAGAAAAATTAAAACTTGCAGGCATCAACCCTAGTGCTTTGATAGAAGGTAAAATAAGCAGCAGTGTGCCAATAAAAGCAGGAATAAGCGGTTATGTAACAACTGTTAATGTTAACATAGGCAAATTTGTAAGCCCTAATGATATCATGTTTGAAATTGTTGACACCAAACATTTACATGCAGAACTAAATGTTTTTGAGAAAGACATTATGGCTGTCAAAATAGGACAAAAAGTAAGTATTCGATTAAGCAATGATCCTCAAAAAGAATACACAGGACATATTCATTTGATTAATCATAAAATAAATACCGATCGAACGGTGAGGGTTCATGCCCATTTTGACAAAGAAAACACGTTTTTAATTCCCAATATGTTTTTAGATGCCGAAATAGCAACTCAGAATGAAAATGCCATGGTACTTCCGAATGAAGCAATAGTCAGTGCTGAAGGCAAAAACTATATTTTCATTTTAACCAATAAAAATGCCAAAGCATACCAATTTAAAATGGTAGCAGTAAGCAAAGGTATCGTTGAAAATAATTATTCTGTAATAAGCGTTGACCCAACTTTTAAAATTGATTCCGCAGATATCGTGGTAAAAGGAGCATTTAATTTATATGCCAAAGCGATGAATACCGAAGAAGAATAACAAATTAAATATTACTCCAAAAGAAGTGTTTTCAACTATTAAATGCTTGTTTTGGAGTAATCTTATTTTTCATTAATGATAATAATCATAGCAATACTTGAATTCAATCATTTTAGACTTCGAGACTTAAGGCTAAGTTTACGTCACATTAAAGCACATATTTTTTTGTATTTAATGCCCAATTTTAATCTGTAATTCTTTAATCAAATGTTCAATTTTAACCTTAAGTCATGAAAAGCACCAACTACCTTTTATTATTTATTAACTTGATTTTATGTTTTTTAACTTCAAGTTTATTGAAAGCTCAAACCCCACAATGGTTACAAAGAAGCGACCAATTCAATACGGGATTTAGCCCAAATAAAGGCCCCAATACCAATGCGAGAGTGGAATGGCAGTACCAATTAAACAACAAACCCTATTTCAACAAAACTACACCTGCCATTGACCAAAATGGACTATTATATACACAGGATATCAACAGGCTGTATGCAATAAATCCGGACAGAAATGTAAGTTGGACCTATCTCTTTAATAGCCCTAGCAGTTACAATTTTTATTTGCTAAATGCAGTTCCGGCCATCAGCAATACTGGCACTATCTTAACGCACAATAACAGCAAAGATTTGTATGCCATCAATCCTGATGGAAGTTTAAAATGGAAATTCACTGCTGAAGAAGACAATTTAGATGCTCAATTTTCTGGTGCAGTAATTATTGATAAAAATGACAAAATATATGCACAAGTCACCTATTATGTAGGTACTTATACAACAGGAAGCACCCTATATATTATCAATCCAGATGGGTCTGTTCACCACAAACTTGTTCAACACAAAGAACTTGTTGGCAATATATCGATTGGTACTGATGGATCAATTTATGCAGCCTATATTGCCTCAGGACACAGGAGCGATAACTATTCTCTAGTAATATACAATCCAGATTATTCTGAACGAATAACCTACAACGCATCAAGAGACAATTATGTAGCCTCACCTATGCTAAGTCATGATGGCAGTAAATTGTATTATAATTTTGGGGATAAATTTATAGTCAGGAGGATTTCAGATTTAAGTATCCTTTGGGAAAACACCACTACTGGCCACTCTTATGCATTAGACAAAACAGATAACCTCTATATTGTAGATTATTATGAGCTTCACGCTTTAAATGCACTCACCGGAGCTATAAATTGGACCGCTAATATTTCCGATTACATTGGCTTTTATGGTGGTACGCTAATCGTTGATGACCAAACTATTTTTGTTTGCAATAACGGCGTTTTAGCATTCAATAAAAATGGAGAGGTAAAATGGAAAGACAAAAAAAATTATGAAACCTATGGAATACCAACAATAGGGACAAATCACAATATCTATACAATCACCGAATCGTCTAAACTATACGCTTATCAACAAGGTGTGCCCAACCAATGGCCAATGTTTCGATATGATAATACAGCAAGTGCAGTGTGTAATAACGCAGGCATCCAAAGTGCCGTACAAAGTTGGGCTTTTAAAACCAATGCAGAAGTATACACCACACCTGTAATTGACGGAATAGGAAACCAATATTGTGGCTCTTTAGATGGCAAATTTTACTGTTTAGCTAGCAATGGTACCTTAAAATGGGCATTTCAAACAGGTGGAGAAATTCATTCTTCGGCAGCCATTAGTAACAATGGAAGTACAATATATGTAGGTTCAAAAGATTATTTTTTATATGCTTTTAATGTCAATGGTACCATAAAATGGAAATTTAAAACCAATGGGCCAATAGAAGTTTCTCCTATACTTAATAATGATGGAAACATTATTGTAGGAGCTAATGATGGTTGCTTATATACCATTAGCCCAAATGGTATTTTAATAAGTAAATTTTGCAAAACAGGTAAAGTAATTACAGCTGCGGTGGTAGATAACCAAGGTGTCACTTACGTTGGCATCAACAATACACTATATGCCATTAATCCCGACATGACTCAAAAATGGGCATGCAATGCATTTGATTTACCTTTAGGGGCATCCCCAGTCTTAAACTGGAATCAAGCAATTGTATATTATTGCGACAATAACAAAGTATTTGGCATCAATACGGAAGATGGATCGGTACTTTGGCAATCTATATCAACACCGCTTGGTATTTCAGCCACTCCTGCAACAAGTGCTGGAGATGTAAATATAATAATCGCTACTATTGATGGACATATATGGAAAATGAATGGCTACGACGGAAGCATTTCATGGATATACAATACCTATTCTATTTGTAAATCAAGCCCAATTGTAGGTGCAGACTATACCGTATATGCACCAACGGCATACAATAAAGTATTTGCCTTAGATTATAGCTACGGGGAGGAAAAATTTATTTACAATCAAAATGATGGCAATAACCATTTCCATTCCTCTCCAGCGATGGATAAAGAAGGAAACTTGTATTTTGGATCTACGAGTGGTAATATTTATAAATTAACCAATCAAAGTAATGCAAGGGTTGCCTTGTTTGACACCACCACTGCAACTTCATTTAACATTTCAATGTACCCTAATCCAGTGCAAGATGAACTTACAATTTTAACCTCAAATATACATTGTAAAGTTACATTAACGAATATGATGGGGACAGCCTTATTTGTGGAAGAAAACTTCCTAAATGGCACCATTGCAACTACTGAACTACCTAAAGGATTATATTTAGTAACAGTAGCACCAATGACAAATCCTTCCAATAGGATTGTAAAAAAAATAATCATAGAATAAAAAATATTACCAAATCAATGGTTGAATCTTAGGATAAAACATACAAAAGTATTAACAAAAAAAAAGGGTTTGCTTACAAATGAATTGTAAGCAAACCCTTTTTTTTGTATTAATTGAATTATTTTTTCTTGAAAGTTAAGAATGTAGCAATATTATCAATTATTGCATTTTTTTCAAGTCCATTCAACATATCAGTAGCTACTTTTCTAACTAATACACCGGAAATAGCAGGTCTAAAACCTAAACGAGCAGCAAAATCAACACAATAGTCAATTTCATCCTCATCCATATGACCATCTGCAAGAGACATGGCAATTAAATCATAAATAATCTCAAAACGATCAAGATTATTGTCTGGTCTAGTTACTTTTACCGTCGCCGTTCTAGAAATCATATCCTTTACTGCACCAGCTTTTACTCCTGCTCTCTCACCGATTTTTAGCAAAAAGTTATACTCTTCTCTTGAAACAACACCGTCTAACTTAGCTAAAGCAACCAAGTTTCTTAGATGACTTTTTCTTTTCTGGGATTTTTCACTTTCAAAAAGACCGAACATAGTAATAACATTTAATGATTAGACACAAATATAGATTTAATTATTTAATTTAAAATACGTCTAGCGAATTTTTTCGCTTAAGGATTTCAAATCATTGATTTTCAAAACAAACAAATATTTCGTGTCATGCTGTATTCAAAAAAAGAATAACCAAAAATGTTTTTATTATATAAAAAAATAAGCTTAGTAAATTATACTAAGCTTATTTTGGGTGAATGATGGGGCTCGAACCCACGACCCTCGGTACCACAAACCGATACTCTAACCAACTGAGCTACAATCACCGTTTTATCGAGCCACAAACATAAGGACAATTACGTAACATTGCAAACACTTCCACCATTTTTTTTCAAACAATGCGTAACATTATTTACAACATTCTCATTGTTAAGAACTAAAGTTTATCCTATTTATCAATATCAAATAACAATCTTTGCCCTTTAACTTGCTCATCAAAAACACCATTGTCATAAACCAAATGCCCAGACACATACGTTTGAAATATTTTTGATTTAAAAGTATCACCTTCAAAAGGAGACCAACCACATTTAGAAAGCACATTGCTTTTATCAACTGTCCAGGCATTGTCTAAGTCAACCAATACGATATCAGCATAATACCCTTCTCGAATATACCCTCTTTTTTGAATTCTAAATAAATCAGCTACATGATGAGCCATTTTTTGAACAATTTTCTCTAATGTAATCTTACCTTGATGATATAACTCAAGCATGGCCACTACTGAATGCTGCAATAATGGTCCTCCAGAAGGTGCTAATGCATACACTTGGGCTTTTTCTGCCATAGTATGTGGCGCATGATCGGTTGCAATAACATCTATTCTATCGTCTAAAACAGCTTGCAAAACAGCATCCCTATCCGCCTTTTTTTTCACCGCAGGATTCCATTTAATATTATTCCCTTTGGTTTCATAATCTTCTTCTGAAAACCATAAATGATGAATACAAGCTTCTGCCGTAATTTTCTTATCCTTTAATGGAATATCATTACGAAACAATTCAAGTTCTTTTGCAGTGGATATATGCAATATATGTAAACGGGTTCCAAATTTCTTAGCCAAACCTACCGCAAAACTAGAAGATTTATAACAGGCTTCGGCACTTCTAATGTATGGATGAGACTTTACTGTTAAATTATCACCAAACTCAGCATTAAATAAAGCAGCATTTTCTTTTACCATTACATCATCTTCGCAATGTACGGCAATCAATGACTTCACTTGAGAAAACACTTTCTCTAATGCAAGCTCATTATCAACCAACATGTCTCCTGTAGAAGATCCCATAAAAATTTTAACACCACACACTTTGACAGGATCTACTTTTAGCAATTCCTCTAAATTGTTATTGGTGGTACCCATAAAAAAAGAATAGTTCGCCAAAGAAACGTCAGCTGCCCTTGCATATTTTTGTTCTAATAAATCTATGGTTATCGTTGGAGGAACAGTATTGGGCATTTCCATAAACGAAGTTACCCCTCCCGCTACGGCAGATTTTGCTTCTGAATAAATATCGGCTTTGTGTGTCAAACCAGGTTCACGAAAATGCACTTGGTCATCAATAGCGCCAGGGAGTAAATATTTCCCAGTAGCGTCTACAACTTTAGTCACCCCTTCAACCGACAAACCCACCCCTATCTTAACGATATACTCATTTTCAATTAAAACATCTGCAACCTTAATCGCACCTTCATTAACAATACTCGCATTTTTAATTAAAATTGACATGATTACATTTTTTAAAACCACATTAGTTTACAAAATTAAAGATATTTCAATTAATAAATTGCCAATTATTATTGATAATTTAGAGCAAAATAAAAATAATTCGCTCGTGGACGTAGAAAGCTTTACTAAATTTAGAAATACAAATCCCAAAGCACCTTCTTCTTTTTCAAAAGAAGACATCATAAAGAAAAGTGTAAACTTGTACGATAAAATTAATTCCTTACAAAACAGTCTTTTTGCAAACCCTAAGTTCGCCGTGTTGATTTTATTTCAAGGAATGGATGCTTCAGGAAAAGATGGCGCCATCAGGAAAATAGCCTCGCAACTTAACCCCCAAGGTTTTGATGTACATAGCTTTAAATCACCGACAGAAGAAGAACTTAGGCATGATTTCCTTTGGAGAATCCATCAAAAAACACCTCAAAAAGGAAGATTTACCTTCTTCAACCGATCTCACTATGAGGATGTATTGATTAGCAAGGTACATCAAGACATTTCTACCAAAACTTGCCTTGAAAGATATTCACACATTAATCATTTCGAAAAACTTCTCACTGATAGTCAAACCATTATTATTAAATTTTTCTTAGACATTTCCAAAGAAGAACAGCGTGAACGTCTCGATGAAAGAAAATCTACACCAGAAAAAAACTGGAAATACAATAACAATGATGAAAAAGAAAGAATGCTATGGCACCAATACACAGAAGCTTATGCCGCATTATTTGACAACTGCAATGATAAAAATGCCCCATGGTATTGTGTTCCGGCAGATAACAAATGGTATAGAGACTATATTGTGGCCGAAATAATCTATAAAAATCTCAAAAACATCATTTCATAATGACATTATCAGAATACGCAATACGATTAGGGGTAGCTTTTGCACTCGGCTCAATTATTGGCATTGAACGTCAATGGCGAGAACGAATGGCAGGATTAAGAACAAACTCTTTGGTTTCAATTGGATCTGCATCATTTGTACTGATTTCTATGCTCACGGTAAACGAAAACAGTCCAACTAGAATTGCCGCTCAAATTGTAACAGGGATTGGTTTTTTAGGCGCTGGAGTAATCATGCGAGATGGTATGAATATTAAAGGAATCAATACTGCGGCAACACTTTGGTGTTCTGCTGCAGTGGGTACTTTGGCTGGATCTGGCTTTTTAAAAGAAGCACTATTATCAACCGTGGTAATATTTGGGGCTAATATTATTTTAAGACCCATTGCCCATCAAATGAATAAACGTCCAATCAATTTTTCAGAACTGGAATCAACATACCGATTTACAATTGTTTGTAAATCAAGGGAAGAAAAAGATGTTAAATTTTCTTTTTTACAAGCTGTTAGTCAAGAAGGCCTTCGAATAAACACGTTAAAAATTAAAAAGCTTAAAATTTCAAATGAAATTGAGATGAAATTCGATATCCCAACTATTAGTATAAAAAGTGAAGTAGCAGAAAGAATTGCCGGCCTTATCAGTAACAATGAGAGCATTACCGATATTGAATGGAAAATTATCATAGGAGGTTCTGAGTAATATCAGTATTATTGTAGTTAATAATAGTTCAAAACGTGCGATAATTTTGTATTACAATCAAATATTCAAGTACATTAAGATCAATTTTCTTTATTATAACGAACTAATATTTTAAATTTACAATTATAACCAATAATTATTCTGAAAAAATACACAAATCAGCATTAAAACAAAATAATATTTCAAATGAAATTTGACGCTATCAAATCTAAAATTGAAGAATACCAAAGCAAAGGACTTAAACTTTTCACTACGTCTTCATTTCAAACACACAGTATTGTATTGCTGCATTTGTTGAGTAAAATAGACAAATCAATTCCAGTATATTGCATTAACACAGGCTACCACTTTCCTGAAACGATACGATACCGCGATGAGATTGTCAATTTATTAGGCTTAAACTTAATTGATGTGGCCTCACAAACGCCTAGACACATGCAAAAAGATGCACAAGGCAGATTGTTATTTACTTCGGATCCTGATTATTGTTGTTTTATCAATAAAGTACTGCCAATGGATCCAATTTTAGCCAATCATGATGTTTGGATTAATGGTGTTCGTGCCGACCAAAGTGCCGTAAGAAAAGCTTTTCAGGTAGAAGAAAAGGCAAAATTCAATACTACAAGATTTCATCCGATGCTAGACTGGACAGGGAAAATGGTGCATGACTACATCAGGGAGCATCAATTACCCAAACATCCTTTAGAAAACCAAGGTTATATGAGTATTGGTTGTGAACCTTGCACACGAAAAATGACCGCTGAAATGGCAGAAAGGGAAGCACGTTGGTATGGTCTGAACAAAACTGAATGTGGCTTAAATACTGAATTAGGAGGCAATTAAAGTTTACATAGAGGAAAAAGCGTTTTTAGTCTTTCGGTAAAATAATAGTTAAAAAAAATGAAAAGTTTGAAGAGCAGTGTTTAGTTGCTGTAGAAACAAATGCTAAACACTGCACTCAAAACTCAAAACTCAAAAAATATGAATGTACTCGTTACTGGTGGAGCAGGCTATATAGGCTCAGAATTAGTTTTTCAATTGTCTCAGCAAAATGATGTTAAAAAAGTAGTCGTTTACGACAATTTAAGTCGCGACAACTTTAATTTATTTACAAGTCAAAGCAACAAAATTTCGAACTCAAAAATCACTTTTGAGTATGGCGAATTACTCGATTCTCGCAAGCTACAAAAGGTTTTAAAAAACATCGATGTGGTATTTCATTTGGCAGGAAAAGTTGCACCAGCCTACGCAGATATTGATTCGCATATTTTCGAACAAGTAAACCATTGGGGAACAGCGGAATTAGTTTATGCTGTTGAAAATTCAAAAGTTAAAAAATTCATTCAATTAAGCAGTACAGCTGTTTATGGATCATCGAAACTTCCTTTAACAGAAGATGCAATCCCTAACCCAAGAAGTTTTTATGGCACCTCTAAATTAAGAGGAGAAGAACATGTACAACGATTAAGTAGTAAATTAAATAGCATTGTACTTCGTTGTGGCAATGTATATGGATTTTCGCCTGCCATTGGTTTTGAAACAGTCATCAATAAATTCATGTTTGATGCTCACTTTAAAAACAGGATTTCAATTCATGGCAATGGCAATCAAGCAAGAGGATTTATCCATATTGATAAAGTAGTACAAACACTTTTGCAAACCGCATCATTAGCGATTCCTTCAGGAGTGTACAACTTATCAGATAAAAACATAGCAATATTAGACATTGTAGATGTTTTAAAGGAAATTTACCCAAGTCTTGAGTTCATTTTCATCAATCAGCATTTAAGTATGAGAGACTTACGCATTAGTAATGAGAGTAAATTAAGACAATACTTCACCCTTCCTGAGTCGTCATTAAAAGACGAATTAGAAAATTTCAAATCCAAGTTTTCATTCAATACCATGTTTTAAGTTATGAATAACGATCCAGAATTAAGCGGAAAATACATGGGGGTAATCTCAGGTGATTTTGTAAAAGTAGCAGACTTCCTTAAAGATGCATCCTATCAAATCAAATCCAGAGGGTATTCAGATTTTCCAATATTCCCAATTTGCAGACAGCACACAGAAATAGGACAAACTTTAATTCCTAAAGGTCATCTTGATACCACCTGGAATTACAATATATCTTTCTTAGACGAGTTTATTCAAAGAGAATTGGTAACCAAAGAAAACATGGAAGAATTCAAAGCTGTTTTCAAAAACCCAGATGAATTTTGTTGTCTTTTTGTAATTGATTATGACTTTACCAATTTTGTCTTTATCCCTTATCCTGAAGATAATTAGTACTGAGTACAAGGTACAAGGTACAGAGTATTTTTAATACGCTTTACTCTAAACCAAAAACTTTCAACGCTAAACTCCTTACTCTAAACTATTTACTCCTAAAAAAGTGACCAAATTCAAAACACTCATATCCATTGTTGGCCCAACGGCAGTAGGCAAAACAGCGATGGGAGTGCTTATAGCCAAGCATTTCAACACTGAAATTATTTCTGCTGATTCAAGACAAATCTATCAAGAATTGGCTATTGGTACGGCTAAACCAACGATTACAGAAATGCAGGGAATCAAACACCATTTCATTGATTCGCTTAGCCTTACCACACATTTTAGTGCGGGTGATTTTGAAAAACAAGGCTTAATATTGCTAGAACAACTGTTTCAAATCCATGACGTGGTAGTGATGGTTGGAGGATCGGGACTTTTTGTAAAAGCAATTACAGAAGGATTTGACGATATGCCGAAAGTGGATGAACACTTAAGAGAAAGCCTGAATACACAATTAGCAACCAATGGTTTAGCTCCCCTACTCAACCAACTCCAACACTTAGACCCTGTATATTTCAATTTAGTCGACAAACACAATGCGCAACGCATCATCAGGGCTTTAGAAATATGTTTAACTTCGGGAAAACCATATTCCACTTTTAGAAAATCCAAGGCAATTGTCCGAAACTTTAATACTATTTCCATTGGCCTAGAAATGCCAAGAGATCAGTTATACGATAAAATTAACCATCGAATGGATTTAATGCTCGAAGCAGGTTTACTCAAGGAAGCAAGTGCGGTAATCACCCACCGAAATGAATATGCTTTACAAACAGTGGGTTATACAGAAGTATTTGGTTTCCTAGATAAGAACTATGATTACACCCAAATGGTGGAACTATTGAAGAGAAATAGCAGACGATATGCGAAGCGACAACTCACTTGGTTTAAAAAAGACCCACAAACAAAATGGTTTTCCCCTTCCGCTTTCGATAAAATCATTATCTATATCGATAGCATATTAAAATAAATTCATTAACTTGTGTATACTATAATTATTTTAGCTTAAAATACCCCATTACAACATGAGACAATTTATTGCCGTATTGCTATTAAGTCTTTCTGCTACACTATCTTATGCCCAGTGCAATTTTGCACCAATAGAATCAAGTGCTGAAAGTAAAATTGGTAAATACATAGAAATCAAGTCTTACCAGTTTGATGTACACAAATTAGGCAGTACAAAAGAAATTGAATATTCTTATGTTTTAGGCAAAGACAAAGAATACGTATTTAGTATCAATAATGAAAACACGGCTAACCCTAAAATTATTATTACCCTCTATAACAACAATAAAAAAGCCATTGCATCGAACTATAACGAAAAAACAGGCACCTATAACAGTACTTTTTTTTACAAATGTCCCTCTACTAAACTTTACTACATTACTTTTACAGTAAAAGATGAAAGCACTTGTGCGGCATGTGTAATAGGCTTTAAAGCAAGTTCATCTGAAAAGATAAAAGCTCAGAATTGGTAGTTTTATTAGTGTTGCGTTTTTAGTGTTGAATGTTGACTAATTAGGGCTTGCTGAAAAACAGTTTATTTTTAGAGATTTAAGCTATTGCTTTAACCGTTTAAATGCAAGGGTATTTGATTTCATTAAAGTGGTGCAATAGTTTGATTTTAATAGCATAGATAAGCTATTCATTTCGTAGGGCGTTCCCTTCGGTCGCGTGATCGGCACTCGCTATTTTTCTTGTGGTCAAATCATAGCGTATTAAAAGATTACCTCAACC
>JBIKPL010000054.1:0-11641 GCA_044357485.1 Cytophagales bacterium | reverse complement strand
ATGGCTACCAATGGGGACATCAAAGACATGGGTAATGCCTTAAACATCGCCATTAAAAACATCAATAATATTTTAAAAGGTATTGAATCGAGTGCTTTGACGATTGCCAATGCTTCTTCAGAAATGATTGACAAGTCAACCAGTATGAAACGTAGTACGGTAGAAGTGTCTTCTGCTATTTCTCAAATGGCTGATGGAGCACAAGAACAAGCCGTTAAAATGGATGAGTCGTCTAAACTTGTAGAGCAGATTTTGGCTTCCTCCAATGAGATGAGCATGAAATCAGATACCATCTATACCGCCGCCGCACAAGGGCAAGCAAGCAGTTTGAATGGACTTAAAATAATGGGCGAAGTAGTGGCTAATATGTTAGAAATTACCAAGTCAGCTGACTTAACGGGAAAATCTATTGATGTACTCACCGAACGTTCCGAAGAAATTTCTCGCACCTTGATGGTGATAACAGAAATTGCTGCACAAACCAATTTGTTGGCTTTAAATGCCGCCATTGAGGCTGCAAGAGCAGGTGATGCGGGAAGAGGGTTTGCAGTAGTTGCAGAAGAAATTAGAAAATTAGCCGAAGACTCTAGAAATTCAGCCATAGAAATTGAAAGAGTAGTAGGAGATGTGCAAAAAGACACTGAATCGGCTACGAACGCGATTGTGAAAATGAAAAATAGCGTTAACAGTGGTACCATTGCAACCAAATCGGCAGAGAAAGTATTTCAAAGCATCAATGTATCGAGCGATGAAACCTTAATGCAAGCCAAAGAGGTACAGGTTGCCACGCAAGACCAACAAAAATCTATTACCGTGGTGGTAAAAAATATTGAAACCATCGTGGTGGTTGCTGAAGAAACTGCTTCAGGAACCCAGGAAATTGCCAGCTCAGCCCATGAACTCAATTCTTCGATGATCGAAGTGGCTGCAACGGGATCTAATTTGTCGCTCATTGCCGAAGAGTTGAAGAAAAATGTAGGCCAATTTAAATTAAGCTAGTAGTGTAATTGTTTGGGTGGTCGTAAAAAAACACCCAAATTTTTGTGGTAGCATCTTTGGGACACGCAAGCTGAGCGGTTTTAAAGCGGATGGTTACTTCAAAATCTATTATAAGGGGATGCTAAAAGAATTGGTTATTTTTTACACTAGCAGTATTTTGTTTTACATTATGTTTTTCGATTTGGGGAAACTTTATGTTTTTTTTCTCGTAAACCTCGAATTACAGCATTAATACCTATAAGCAATCTAGGTTGCAAGTGTTAGGAAGAAGGGTAGGGTATTAATGTATTCATCTAGCAATATTTGGGTATTGTTAATCTTTCCTTAGAAATAAATAATTACAAACTTAAATGTTATGATGAAAACTTACTTAAAAAATTTAAGTGTAAATGGTAAAATTCTACTTATCATATTACTCAATATTGTGTTTATCCTTGTGCTTGGAGGTATAGCCTATTTTTCGCTTTCTAAAGTTGATGGAATTAAAAATCAAATTGTGGAGAATGGCAGTGCGGGTATGTTTCAAATGAATGCCGACATGATGCATGATGCTTTAAGGGCTGATATTTATAACGCTTTACTTGTTGATAGTTTAGATCAAGAAGGGAAAAGCCAAGTTAAAGCTGATTTGAATGAGCATATTTCAATTTTTAAATCTTCTTTGGAATCCTTGGCGAATGCATCGGTTTCGTCCACCATTAAGCAAAAACTTGAACGTGTACGCAAGCCTTTAGATGAATATATTGTTTTTTCAACTGCCATTGTCAACGATGTTTTTGATGGTAAATTAAACCCTGCCTCAATACAAGGAAAACAAAAACTAGAAACCTATAAAGTCGTGTTTGATAAGCTTGCGGTGGAAATGGAAGCATTAAGCGCTTCTATTGAAGCAGAATCTTTGCAGGTAAAAGAAAACTCTACGATTTTTTCCGACAAGGTTAAAATGGTATTGTTGGTTTTAGTATTTGCAGTAACACTTCTTGCCTTAATCGTAGGCTTAATGATATCAACTATGATTGCTAAGCCCATTGTGTTGACCGAACAAATTTTGTCAAAACTATCTTTGGGTGAAATGGTTGCTGGTGTTGACGTGGACTCAAAAGATGAAACGGGCAAAATGCTCAGCTCTTTAAATACGGTAATCGTCAATTTGAGCAATGTGAAAGAGTTTGTAACGGAGGTGGGTAATGGCAATTTTGATACGAAAGTATCGGTATTTAATAACCAAGGTGCTATTTCAGATTCCTTAACTAAAATGAAATTTGATTTGAAACAAACCGCAGAAGAAGATAAAAAACGTTCATGGGCAACCGAAGGCATGGCGCTTTTTGGGGATATTTTAAGAAATAGCAATGATGGTTTAGAAGCTTTGGCCAGTAATATTATTACTAATTTGGTGAAATATGTAGGGGCAAATCAAGGTGGATTGTTTGTCGTCAATGATGACCATGCCAAAGACGTATATGTAGAATTAATAGCAAGTTATGCCTGGGATAAGAAAAAACACATTGATAAACGTGTGCAACAAGGTGAAGGCCTTATCGGACAAGCTTGGCAAGAAGCAGATGTGATTTATATCACTGATGTACCACAAAATTATGTCTCTATTACCAGTGGTTTGGGGGGCGCAAATCCAAGCAGTATTTTAATTGTGCCATTAACGGTCAATGACATTACGTATGGGGTAATTGAGTTGGCTTCCTTTAATTTATTTCCTGACTTTGAAATTGAATTTGTTAAAAAATTAGCAGAAAGTATTGCGTCTACTTTGTCGGGTGCTAAAACCAATGAACGCACGAAGTTTTTGCTAGAGCAATCGCAACAACAAGCCGAAGAAATGCGCGCCCAAGAAGAAGAAATGCGTCAAAATATGGAAGAAATGCAAGCGACTTCAGAAGAAGCTGAACGCAAATCTTTAAATTATGAAGCCGCCATCCAACGCTTAAATGAAGAAATAGGCCAACTAACAAAAGAAAATGATGCCTTAAAAAAATAAATTAGGTTAATGCAATCATATTGCTTTACCAATTAAATAAATTAGGTTGATAAATATATCTTCACTACTTTAAATTTCCTCCTTAAAACTTGTTTCAATTTTATGTCCCTAAAAATCAAATTGTTAGTAATAGCTTTTGGTGTGATGTTATTATCTCAAAACGCATTTGCTCAAAAAAATAGTGATGATACGTATGCATCCAACAATAAAAGATTGAATCAATACTTGGCTCAAAGTCAACGTAAATTTGGCTCAAAAAGAATTTTGAGTAATGGAGAAAAAAACAAATTGGCTATTATTGCAACCGAACTTGAAAATAGAAGATTATCAATCAGGGATAGTATCCCTCTTGATATAGAAGAGAGTAAAGCTCATATTTTAAAGATTAATGCGTTTTTTGTTTATTCAGGTGATATTGTCGGCGTTCGCCAAAGCTCACTCTTATCACCTTATTATTTAGGTTTGGGAGCTATACAATTTACAGCCAAAACAGATGAAAATAAGCTTTGGAAAAATGGAGCGTTTTCACTTTTTATTGCCAATAACCATGGCGATAATCCTACGGCATCAAAAGTAGGAGATATTCAAGTTTTTGATAATTTAGAGGCTCCTGAGGTTTCTAATTTTAAATTGGGGAATAAAATAAATATACCTTATAGAACCTTTTTTTACGAGTTTTATTATCAACATATCATCAATAAATTTAGAATATTAATTGGACAATCAGATTTGAATTATGATTTTGCCTATACAAATTATGGCGCAAATTTTTTGAATAGTTCTTTTGGGATAAGTCCTGAAGTAAGTGTAAATGTACCTACATTTTCTACTTACCCATTTAATGCTTTTGGTATCAGAGCTGATTATCAAATGGGCGATTATTTTGTGCGTGGAGCTATTGTTTCGGGAAATCCTGGAAATCATGTGTCAAATAAATATAGTTTTAATTATAATTTTAATGAAAATGATGGCTTGTTTTATATTGCTGAACTTGAAAAAGAAAAAATGTTTGGAGAAGATATTTTTTTGTCAAATTACAGAATAGGCGCTTGGTACCATACAGGAAAATTTAATTATTTAACCGACACTACAGGATCACTTACTCATAAAGGAGATTTTGGTGCCTATATTATGGGTGAAAAATTGGTGTTTTCAGAAACGGCAGATAAAACACAAGGATTAGGTGTTTTTGCAAATGCAGGCTTTACGCCTGGTGATTACAACTTTATTAGTGCTTATATTGGAGGAGGTTTGTGTTATACCGGATTAATTCCGAAACGAAATTCGGATATACTTTCTTTAGGGATTGCCAATCCGATTCTAAATACAAGTCTTAAAAAAGTAGACAAAACCTACACCTCAATTGAAGAAGCAATTGAACTCAACTACAATTATATTATTAGTGATAATTTTAATATAATGCCCTGTATTCAATATCTGCCTAATCCAGGGTTTCATAATAATAATAATAATCCCTTGATTTTTATGGTAAGAATGTCATTTAGAAACGGGATGCTTTATAATAATAGATAGTTATATTTTAAGAAAATTTAATTTATATTGTTAGAAAATTATCAGTACTAAGTGTAATATAATTTATGGAAAAAAAAACAACCATTTCTCTTTTGTTAATTATCGTAATAGTAGGTTTTTCGACCACTTTTACTGCTGCGCAATCTTTAATTGCAGGTATTCCTAGTGCTGACGTTGCACCTGAAAATGTCTTGATGTTTACCCATGAATCTCAACTAAATGTTTGGAAATACGATAAAATCAAGTGGAATAGTTTTAATTTTTTTTGTTATGGTATTCAAAAAAACTTAGAGTTTACAGCTTCATTTAGTAATTTATCAAACTCACCTGTAGCTCATGAGTCTATAGGTGTGGGTTTTAAAAAAATCATAGATGTTCCTGTAGCTATTCCAGAATGTAAATTTATTTTTGGTCAAAATGTGCTTTTTGGTTTAAGTGAAAAAACAACCGTTGGTGGATGGAGTTATTCGATGTTTAGTTTTAGAACACCTAAGTTAAAAACTAGACTTACAGCAGGTTTGAGTTTTGGTTCTGCCGAATTGTTTGGTTATGACACCATAAGTGTTAAAAATGAAGCTGGAATTCTTCAAAAAAAAGTAGTAGAACGCAATCCGCTTTCATTTATGGGTGGTTTGGAGCAACCAATTATAGATAATAAATTAATTCTAATTGCAGATTGGTTTTCTGGCACGCACGATTTGTCAGCTTTGATTGTTGGCACCCAGTTTAATTTTAAACACATTGTTTTAATTACAGGATATAAGTTCGTTAACCATGAAAATGTTGATGCAGGTTCTGCGATTGTTGAGCTTATGTACGAATTTTAATCTGCACATTGTGTGGCTAATGTAAGTATTACGCCATGTATGCAATGTGTTCAAAACCCAGCTTTTGTGGTATCAGGCAATAATCCATTTGTTTTTATGGCGAGAATGCCGGTGCGTGGGGGCGAATTGTATAGCAACCGCTAGGGGATTTTTTGAATCAAATTCTTGCGTATTGATGGTAAAAAAACAATTGAAAGTACGTATTTTTACGTATAACTGACTTTGTGTCTTTACGTAAATGAAGCTATTGATTAAGGATTTAATTTTAAAAGTATGAAAAAGTGGTTGTTGAATTTAAGTTTAAAAAATAAAGTATTGGCTTCTGCTAGCGCTGCCATATTGGCTTTATTGGTGCTAGGGGCAAGCTATTTTGGTACGGTTTCTCAATTAGAATACAACAAAAATGAGTTGCATAAAGTAGAGGGCGTTACTAAAAATGCGCTGAATATGAAGTTTGCCATGGCACACTCCTTAAAGCTGTTGATGGAAGTGATTACCACCGATAATGTGAAGGATGTGGATATGTTTTTTAACGAACACCTTGCCATCATTGTAGAATACGATAAAAATTATGCCGCATTAGAGGCGTCTTTAAAAGACCATTCATGGGGAGAAAAATATGCGTTACTGAAAAAAGAGTTGCAAGAAAGAGCATCGGTATTAGATAAGTTTCATGAAGCTAGGCTACAGCCCTCAGTTGAAAAGGTGTATAAATTAAAGCAAAGAACACTTGCAGGTGATACGAATGTAGCCACTGTTGCTGAAATTAATCAAATAGATGATGCTTTAGACATTGAAGCAGAATCGGTTTTGAACTCCTTAAATAAGTATATTGATGAAGTAGATTTATTGTCAAATAACATTCAACTTGACAGTGAAGTATTAGCGAAAAAAGCAAAGTTACAAGGCATTGTTTGTGTGGTGCTAGGTTTAGTGATGTCGTTGGTAGCCTTTTATTTTTTAATCACTTATGTAATCAACAATATGAAACAGTTGACCAATTTGGTGCAACAACTCAGCGAAGGAAAATTGCCTTCAAATACTATACATAGTTCAGATGATGAACTTGGCCAAATATCTGCCTCCTTAAATGTGCTTACTGAAGGTTTGCGTACGACCTCAAAATTTGCCAATGAAATTGGAACAGGTAATTTTGACATAGATTTTAAACCTTTGAGTGAAGCAGATGTGCTTGGCGATTCTTTGCTTAAAATGAGAAATAGTCTTAAAGATGTTGCCGCGGAAGATAAAAAACGAAATTGGGCAACACAAGGCATGGCGCAGTTTGCTGATATATTAAGAAATAATACAGAAGGCTTAGAAGCGCTGGCCAATAATATTATTATCAATTTGGTGAAATATGTTGGCGCCAACCAAGGATCTTTGTTTGTAGTAAATGACAATAATACTAGGGATATTTATTTGGATATGGTGGCTTGTTATGCTTGGGATAAAAAGAAATATATTCATACCCGAATCAATGAAGGCGATGGCTTGGTAGGACAGGCATGGCAAGAAGCAGATGTGATTTATTTAACACAAGTGCCTCAAAATTATATTACTATTACCAGTGGTTTAGGCGGTGCTAATCCGAGTAGTATTTTAATTGTGCCACTTACGGTAAATGAAATTACATACGGGGTAATTGAAATTGCCTCATTTAATTTGTTCGATACTTTTCAGATTGATTTCGTTAAAAAATTGGCTGAAAGCATTGCCTCAACTTTGTCTACCGCGAAAACCAATGAACGTACAAAATTCTTGTTAGAACAATCACAACAACAAGCAGAGGAAATGCGCGCCCAAGAAGAAGAAATGCGTCAAAACATGGAAGAAATGCAAGCGACTTCTGAAGAGGCTGAACGCAAGTCTTTAAATTATGAAGCCGCTATTCAACGCTTGAATGATGAAATTAGAGAACTCTCAGATGAATTAAAGAAATTTAAAGGGTAAATGCTATCAAAATTAGTTGTGTCTATTTGTTGGATGCTATAATACCAATCTAGGCTAATCCATAAAAAAAGGGTTTCTCCATCATGGCGAAACCCTTTTTAATGGAAAATCGTTTGGCTTTTTGCTCGATTATGCATTTCAATACCAGGAGAAATGCCCTAAAATCGTTATTGCTTAAGCGTTGATATTTTTAATGGCGACCCTTCCGGTGTAATCAATTCTATTCAAGAGTATTGACACCTTGTTTTCTGAAATATATTCATCTACAGCCTTTCTACAGCCTTCCCAATGGCCATAATCATCAATAATAAGTATGCCATTGTGGGTTAATATTGGATACAAAACATTCAATTCATGTTTGGTCGATTCATACCAATCGGTATCTAATCGCAGTAAAGCAATTGGTGCTGTTGGCTTATTTAAAGGTAGGGTGTCTTCGACTTTACCTTTCACATATACCAAATTGTCAGATGGAAATCCGGTTTTCTGCATGTTGTTTTTTACATCATTGATGTCGGCCAGGCACCAAGCAGGTTTACCACTTTCATCGGTATTTTTCGACAAAAGTTCAGTCGCATTTTCACCACTAAAAGAGAAATCAAAACTGCTTGGGGCAGTCATTCCTTCAAATGTGTCAAATAAATGTATTTTTCTATTGGTAATATTTCTATTGTTAAGCATCATTGCCAGAAGCATAGCGCTTCCGCCTCTCCAAACGCCACATTCTACAAAATCACCTTCAATGTTGTTTTTCAACACATAGTCAGTCGAACTATACAACGCATACATTCTTTCAATAGAAGTCATTGTATAGGGCTTACACATTGCATAAATATTCCAAAACTCTTTTTCTTTGATATCGGGATAGTTATTTTTGGCGCTTTTGGTAAGTGTATACCCCATTTTTTTTGCAATTTTTTGCAGTATTTTTTTCATGAAATTAGTTATTGCAATTGTGATTGAATTTTAGAATGTTGATGTCTTTGGATTTCTAATGTATGAAAAAAATATAAGATAGATAAATTTATGAGAATTATTTTGTGATTTTGTCTTTTTTTATGTCTTTGAATGGTGTGTTATTTGAACGGGATGTTATTCAAATATTACCCAAATAAGTCTTTGAAAATGCTGCTGTAGAGGAGTTTTAATGCGTATTGTGTTTGTGTGGTGTGCGTGTATCTGTCGTATGATACAGAATTATATTTCGTTAGCCCTTTCGGGGTAAAATTTCATTTTTAAATTTGCTTATTATTTTAATTTTGATGTTATTTAGTGTCTGTTTTAAATGTATCCTTTTTTGTAATATTTCTGGTATCTAATTTCAGTGAACATGATTAATATCATTATAGTTAGTGATATTTTAAGAATTAGACGCCTTTTTAAAAAAAATGTAATTATGAAAAATAAAATTAAAGTGTTAATGCTTGGTTGGGAATTTCCACCAATTATTAATGGTGGGTTGGGAATTGCATGTTTTGGTTTAAGTAAAGCATTGGCAGATTTAGTAGATTTAAGTTTAATTATCCCCAAAACTGAAGCTGGATTTGTAGTCGAAAATGTAGATCTTATTGGTTTAAACCAATTAAGCATTGAACAATTTAAGCATCAAACAGTAGCGTCGCACAGTGCTTACGATATTTTTAAAGACGTGAGCCATGTTGAGGCAAATTTTGCACCTTATCAAAATTACGAAACCAATACCAAAACCGTTGCCGAAAAGCAAGGCTCCACCACTACGGTTACTCAAAAGCAAGAAGTTACACTTGACGACATCTTGTCATTTGACCAAGTAGGAGACATTTATGGTACTGATATTTGGGATAAAATTCAACGGTATGCTAAAATTGCAGCCAAAATTGCGCAAACCAAAGAATTTGATGTGATTCATGCCCATGATTGGATGACTTTTATTGCTGGGCTTCAAATCAAACATGAATCAGGCAAGCCTTTGGTGTTGCATATTCATTCTTTAGAAACCGATAGGTCAGGTATTGGCAGTAGAGGAGGCGTTTATCAATTAGAAAAATATGCGATGGAATTGGCTGACTTGGTGATACCGGTAAGTAATTATACCGCTTGTGTCATTACCCATCATTATGGTATCGATGCCAATAAAGTGATACCGGTACATAATGGCGTAGAACCAATTGCCCCATTTAAAACGGAGAAACCATTTCCTGAAAAACTGATTTTGTTTTTGGGTAGGTTAACAGGCCAAAAAGGACCAGGCTATTTTTTAGAAACCGCACAAAAAGTAATTGCCTCTGCACCCAATGTTAGGTTTGTAATGGCCGGTACAGGAGATAAATTAAAAAACTTAATTGAAGCGGGCGCATTTAAACAAATTGGTAATAAATTCCACTTTACAGGTTTTTTAAGTCCAGATAAGGTACAAGAATTATTATCTATGGCAGATGTATATTGTATGCCGTCGGTTTCTGAACCCTTCGGGATATCTGCCTTGGAGGCCGCTCAATTTGGCGTGCCATGTGTAATTTCTAACCAATCAGGTGTGTCAGAGGTGCTTCCATCGGCCTTGAGTGCAGACTTTTTTGATGTGAGCCAAATGGCCAAGCATATCGTGAATTTATTAAACGATAGCGATTTGAAAGAAAAAGTGGTGCAAGATGGTTATGATGATTTAAAAAAGGTGAGTTGGGAAAGTGCCGCCAAGAAAGTTGTGATGCTTTACCAACAAAATTTGTCTTTATAAGTAATATTTATAAAACAATTTTCAGTTTCTACGTACAAGAAATTGCTACCACATTCAACTACATCTCATGGCTTCAGTTTGTTTTTACTTTCAAGTGCATCAGCCGTATAGGCTCAAAGAATATTCATTTTTCCATATAGGAAGAGATTATATTTATGAAAACCATGCATTAAATGTACAAGTATTAAATAAGGTGGCTGACAAGTGCTATATCAAAGCCAATGAGGTTTTACTAGCACAAATTAAAGCACATAAAGGAAAGTTTAAAGTTGCCTTTTCCATTAGTGGTTTAGCCTTAGAACAGTTTGAACAATATCGTCCTGATGTTATTGCTTCATTTCAAGCTTTGGCTCAAACGGGTTGCGTAGAATTTTTAGGGGAAACCTATTACCACTCATTATCGGCTTTGTATTCTGCAGAAGAATTTCAACGACAAGTTGATTTGCATAAAGCAAAAATCAAAACCTTGTTTAATCTCGAACCCACTATTTTTAGAAATACAGAGCTTATTTATAATGATAATTTAGCCCGTTATATTCAAAAAAAAGGCTATATGGGTATTTTGTGCGAAGGAGCTGAAAGGTTAATTGCAAACAATCCTGCCAATAAAGTATATAGTGCCGAAGCCCAAACGAATATTGCTGTGCTTGCTCGAAATTATACCTTGTCTGATGATATGTCGTTTCGGTTTTCAGATAAAAATTGGAAAGAATGGCCATTAACAGCGAAGAAATTTTCAAATTGGTTGCACGAAATTGCCCAAGAAAAAGATGATGTGCTCAATTTGTTTATGGATTATGAGACTTTTGGCGAACACCAATGGGAAACTACCGGAATCTTTGATTTTTTAGATCAATTGCCTTCTGAAGTGCTTGCCAATAAAACCTTAAGCTTTAAAACGCCTTCAGAGATTATTAAAGCAAATAAAGCAAATTATAGTATCAATGCACCAGAAACCATTTCTTGGGCTGATGCCGAAAGAGATATGTCGGCTTGGCAAGGAAACGCCATGCAACACGAATGTTTGGAAAAAATTTATGCGCTTGAAGATAAAGTAATGGCAACTCAAAATGCTGACTTGATCCATACTTGGTCTAAATTACAAACTTCCGACCATTTTTATTATATGTCTACAAAGCATGCTTCTGATGGGGCTGTGCATTCGTATTTTAGTCCGTTCAATACCCCACATGATGCCTATTTGTATTATATGAATATCATTGCCGACTTTGAAATAAGGGTCGACAGGGCTATGCTATAAATTTTGAATGATAAATTTTTAAATAGAATTATTTACGGTCTGTTGATAAATGTTTAAATGTTAGCTATTTAGAGCTTGCTTAAAAACTCGCTTACCTATTAATCTTTACTTTTATTCTAATATTTGTCACTTTTTTCCTTGATGAAAAAAGTAACCAAAAAAATCAAGACTGTATAAAAAATGCTAAAATTTGCTCCATTACGCTGAAACAAACTCGCCCCCAAATTTGGTTAAAACACAAAATGATCGTGTGGCTCAAACAGTGTTTTGTTTTTAACCGCTTCATGGAGCAAATTTCTTAACGCATTTTTTATAAGGTCGAATGCAAGACAATTCAAAGATTGCGCATAATTTGCTTG
>JBIKPL010000053.1:0-11678 GCA_044357485.1 Cytophagales bacterium | reverse complement strand
TCTTCAACAACTGGTGCATCAGTAATTGACCACTTATTAGCATTATACCAATTGATATTATCTCCTACCCATGCTTTTGTTGCTCCAAAACTATTTGTTAGTGCTATAAAAATAAATAACACTAACATTAATATGTATTTTATCATTTTTAAATTTCTTCTCTGAGGTACAATCTCATTAATTTTATCCAAATCAAATCTACGTAAAAAAGTCACAAAAGTTATTCACTACAAATTTGTATTATTTGTTATGCCAAATGGCTACTATAGTATTGCTAGTTTACTATAAATTAAACAATTTAATTTATCCCCAACGTAATAAAAACCTCAATAAAACTAAAAGGTACAATTGTTACTTGAACTTAAATTTAAGGGGCAAAAATGAATGGTTTAAAAATTAGAGATTAATAATTTTTAATTTTTCAATCTTTCCTGTATTTTTAGCGTACACGTGTTTTGGCGATTTCTCTTTTGTGCGTACAATATTCAATGGGGAATAAATTTTGACAATAAATACTATGAACGTTACCAGAGTTTTCGACATTTTGCCTTATCAGGCGGCTCAGTTTCCTAAAGCAGACATGTTTGCTACGAAAGTTAATCGTTCGTGGGTGGCATACAGTACCTCAGAAGTGATTCAAATCGTTAATCATGTAAGTTTAGGATTGATTCATTTGGGCTTAGAAAAAAATGATAAAGTGGCGATCATCTCCTTTAACCGTCCCGAATGGAATTTTATTGATTATGGCGTTCAACAAGTGGGTGCTGTAAGTGTACCCATTTACCCTACCATTACTGAAGATGATTTTAAATATATTTTAACCGATGCCTCCGTTAAGTTTATTTTTGTGGCCAATGCTGAATTGTACGATAAAATTAAACGTGCCTCAGAAGGCATCAATAGTATTCAGCAGATTTTTACTTTTGACGAGGTAGAAGGCGCAGCACATTGGACAAGCGTTAAAAAATTAGGGGAAAAGGAAAATATTCACAGGCTTAGCCCCTACAAAGATGCGGTTACTTCAGATGACTTATTGACCTTAATTTATACTTCTGGTACAACCGGAAATCCGAAAGGGGTAATGTTAACCCACAACAATTTACTCAGTAATGTCAAAGCTTGCACACCTTTAATGCCCATCGATAGCCGACACAAAGCGCTAAGCTTTTTGCCGCTTTGTCATGTGTACGAAAGAATGATGAGCTATTTATACGCTTCAGTTGGTGCGTCTATTTATTATGCCGAAAGCATTGATACCATTAGTGAAAATTTAAAAGAGATCCATCCAAATATGTTTGTAACCGTTCCTCGCTTATTGGAAAAGGTTTATGACAAGATTTACGCAAAAGGACAAGAATTAACGGGTGTGAAAAGGAAGTTGTTTTTCTGGGCACTCGATTTGGGTTTAAAATATGAACCACATCAAAATCAAGGTGCATGGTATAATTTTCAATTGAAATTGGCCAATAAGCTTATTTTTAATAAATGGAGAGAAGCACTCGGCGGAGATATAAAAGCAATAGTATCGGGCGGTGCGGCTTTACAACCACGACTCGCAAGGGTTTTTATGGCTGCTCAAATTACCATTTTGGAGGGTTATGGCTTAACAGAAACCTCTCCGGTAATTGCCGTAAACCATGTTGAAAAAGAAAACAACATGATTGGAACCGTAGGGCCACTTATTGAAGGCGTGGAAGTGAAAATTGCAGAAGATGGCGAAATATTAACCCGTGGCCCTCATATCATGAAAGGCTATTACAATAAACCTGATTTAACCGCAGAAGCCATTGATGCAGATGGTTGGTTTCATACCGGGGATATTGGCACTTTTGTGCATCAAAATTTTTTAAAAATTACCGATCGTAAAAAAGAAATTTTTAAAACTTCGGGCGGTAAATACATTGCTCCCCAACAAATGGAGAACAAGTTTAAAGAATCTACGCTTATCGAACAAGTGATGGTATGTGGAGAAGGGGAGAAGTTTCCGGTAGCTTTGGTGGTGCCTGATTTTGCCCAATTAAAAGAATATTGTAACCATAAAAATATTGCCTACACTGCTAATGAAGAAATGGTTTGTCATCCAGCCATTGTAGCAAAAATTGAACAAGAAATAGAAGTGTTGAACCAATGTTTTGCCCAATATGAAAGGGTGAAAAAAATTAAATTAATGCCCAAACTTTGGAGTGTTGATTCTGGTGAATTAACCCCTACTTTAAAACTTAAACGTAAAATAATTACGCAAAACAACAAGGCGAATATTGATGCCTTGTATGAGCATAATGTATAATTGCTTTGTCATGAAAAAAAATCTTTTTTATTGTGCTGTAATGATTTGCCTAGGGCTCGTTTCCTGCAAAGTCGATGTTGATAATGCTGTTAAATTAAACAAAATAGAATTCACCCTTAAAACCTCTGATGGTGATGCCTTGGCGAGTAATGCAAAAGTATTTGTCTATGAATCTAATGAAGCTTATCAAGCCGATTATGACAATGGAGACACCATTGGCAAGGGCGCTTTGAGCAAAGGGGTGGCTAGCAATGGTAAGTTTTTAACTGAATTGTCTTCCGATAAACCTTATTGGATTAGGGTAATTTACTTTCAAAAAAGCAATGATGCCATCATGAATGGCGAACAAGTGATGTACAGTAATGATGAATTGGGTGTTCAGTTCGGTCCTTTTAGTTCTAAAAACTTTGAAAACAATAACCTTACGACCAAAGCAACCATTACCTTAACCAAAGCATATTATTTTTTGGTATTAACGGCAAAAGACTCCGCTCGTGTGGATGTAAGCGTTACGTATGGTCAAAATTTAAAATGTAAAGTGCTCAATAACGAATCATTTTTATTGAAGAGCAACAATCTTACTGCGGCACAATTAGATGACTTAAAAAATAATATTGCTACTAATTTTAATAAAGACAGCAAACAATATTTAGTGGTAGTGGTACCAAAAGGCAAAATAAATATCTTTTATAAATCTATTTTAGGCTGTTCTAAGGCGGTGAGTAAAACAATTACCGGCAATACAAGGTTGGTGGTAGATTTTATTGAGTCATGTCAATCCGGCCTATTGGTGTTTTATAATAAAGCAAGCAATTCAACCTACAACGACATTAAAGTAGTGCTTACCTCGCCTAACGATACGCTTGGTACGCTTTCAAGTTTTAATACGAGTTATGTGGGCGATGTTTGCGATTTTCCTAAATCTGCAAGTTTAATTAAAGTGAGTAGGGAAATCGGCACCTATCATTATGTCGCTACCTCTAAAATCGCAAACAAAGAACAACAAGGAACTGTTAGCATTACAGTTGACAACCAATGTGTTCCTATCGAAATATTATTACCATAAATAAATCTATACTATAGATTTTGAAAATAGATATCCTGTGAAGAAAAAATTAACCCTCCTCCTTCTTGTCTTTTCTTGCTTTACCAATGCTTTTTCTCAGGAAAAAGAACTCCTGCCATGGAGTTGGTTTGGCTATGGCGGCTTAATGCAAGTAAGCAATAGCACTAAAACAACTATAGGTAAACAGGAGGCTTTATTTACAGACTATAATGCTTCTTTGATGTGTGGTTTAGGGGGCTTGTATGCTTTTAACCAATATTTTGCATTGGGGCCAAGTGTTAGAATTGGGGGCTCTTCCAAAAACAATTTTAATATTGGCATCATTGGCATTGGACCTATATTTCAATTTAACTTATTGCGTACCTCAAGAAAATTTTCACCGTATCTATTCTTAGAACCTAATTTTTCTTACGTCACCATGAGCAGAGAGGCACATGAGATTAATATTACCGGAGAAAATTCTTCCCCTGGATTTACTATTGATGATCAAAATGTGGCAATCAGTGCTGCTTCTGCGAGTTCTAACGTTTGGGGTTTATCTGCTGGTTTAGGGTTAGATTATAGAATTGCTCAACGTTGGCGATTGTTTTCTGAGATTGGTTTTAACCGTCATTTTACCACCAATTCCTCTTATTTTAGCGACAATTTTACAGACGTAACCGCTTTAAAATACACCGATCTTGTACTAGGTTTACGATGCAATATGGTGCGTATCAAAAAAGTAAAAGACCAAAATAAATCAAGCGTTTTAGCAAAAATCCATAAAGATTCATTGTCGCCTAAAGGTAGTTTGTCTATTGTTGGTCGCTTACATGGGGTTGAGCAAAATGGTGATGGGGTATCGGTTTTATTGGTCAATACCAAAGGTGAAATTATTAAACAGACCTTAACAGACAAAGAAGGCTATTTTGTGTTTACAAAAATTGATAAAGAAAATTATGACATCTTATTAGAAAATACACAAGCCAATATCACCGCCACGGCTTATACAGAAGACGATGAATCGGTTTTGAAATTAGATAAAAGCGATTTAACAGAATTGAAAAATAAGAATGCACTCAATGTCAAAGAAATTGTGGTTGGGCAGGCCTTGAATAAAATCACTAATTTGCCTGCATCTGACGTACAAGTGTATTTGTTGAACCACAAAAATGAATTAATTGCCAAAACGACCACAGACGCCAAAGGATTTTTTGCCTACAAAGACTTGCCTCCTTCAGATTATAAGGTGCTGTTTTCAACCCAATATCCCGTTATTAAATCCAATATCAATTTTGCCCTCAGTGATTCAGACATCTCTATTTTAAGTGATTCTGTTAAGAAAGACAGCAAAATCTTAATTTATGGTACGGTTGAAAATAAAGGAAGTACAGAAAATATTTCCCAAGAAATTTTGTTAATCGACCAAGCGGGTAATATCATTAAAACGACCATGGCAGACAAAGAAGGTCATTTTGCGTTCACTAAAATTCCGGGGGTTAATTACCATATTGTCATCAATAACAATGACCATAAGCTGAAAGTAAACACCAACTATGAAGTTACCGACCCAAGTTTGTTTATTGCGGCCACTGATTTACCTAAGTTTAAATACAATAGACTTGCCAATGATACCACCACTAGGGCGATTCCTCAAGTATTAACCGGTAAAATTACCGCCAAAAATGCTGATCAAGCCATTGATGATATTGCCATGTTGTTGATTGATGACGCAGGTAATGTAATTGAAAAGGTGAAAACGGATAAAGAAGGTAATTTCAAATTTACCAAATTAAGTCCTGCCAATTACCATGTCGTTTTTGAACAAAAAAACACCAACCTTAAAGCAGAAGTATACATCCCAGATGACAACACGGCTTTAATGATTAGCAAAGAAGATTTACAGAAATTTAATTTTAAACGAATTCAAAAAGATACCCTCGAAACCCATAGCATTACCATCAACGGCATTACAAGATTGGCCCATAACAACGAGCCTGTAGAGGATGTGTCGGTATTGCTCATCGATGAAAATGGCAATGTGATAAGAAGAGAAAAAACCAATAAAGATGGGGTATTTAACTTTAAACACTTGTCGTCTGAAAATTATCAAATCAGAATTGAAAGCAATAACAAAAACTTAGTGGCTAATTTTCAGGTTTTTGATGACCAGTCGGCTTTAAACATCAAAGACCAAGACAAGCATGAACAACCAGATACCCTTTTAGGTACCATATTTTATAGCAAAAATGTGTTTTTGTTGGATGCCAAAATGAAGCTTATCCTTGATAAACAAATTAAGTTTGTGAAGGCACATCAAAAATCAATTAAAGTACTTAACCTCGATGCGTATGGCGATGCTTCGGGTACCGATGAATACAATTTATGGCTAACCGAAAGACGTGCACAAGCCATCTTTAACTATTTGGTATCAAAAGGGGTTAACAAAAAAATTATTGCCATGCACGCCTATGGCAAAGCCTTAACGATAGACAGTAAAAATAGCGTTTCTGATCCTCAGTTGAATAGAAAAACAGATATTAAGGTCATTAAATAAGGTAGCTTATTTTGTTGTAGGTAAGCAAACACTTTTGAGGATACCAATTAGTCATCGCCAAAAGTGTTTGCCTTTTTAACTTATTTTCTCTCATTGATGAATATTTTAATGAAAAATAAATTCTTACTACTTTATACTTTGTGGTAATTTTTTACCTTTGTAGTCCTATCCATATCAATGATAGGTTAATGTTGATTAAATTCATTCAATATACTTAGCGATGAGAATTTTAAAATTTGGAGGTACCTCTGTAGGTTCACCAGAACGTATGCAAGCAGTGGCAGACATTATCAATGATGGTCACCGTAAAATTGTAGTTTTATCAGCGGTTACTGGCACCACCAATGTATTAGTTGAAATTGGTGATAAACTTGCGGCGGGTAACAAAGCGGGTGCTGTGGCGGTGATTGATCATTTGTATGAACATTATAAACAATTTATTGCAACGCTGTATAAATCAGAAGCTAGTTTAGCCAAAGGTAAAGAGGTGATTGAAAATCATTTTGCCATCATCAGAAGTGTCGTGGATATTCCTACTACAGTTGTAGAACAAAGAATTTTATTGGCGCAAGGCGAATTGATTTCTACCCAATTGTTTCACCATTTTTTAACGGAAATCGGACGCAAATCGGTATTGCTTCCAGCCCTAGAATTCGTTAAAATAGACGAAGACAATGAGCCTGTACTCAAATACATCGAAGAAAAATTAACCGCATTATTAGCGCAACATAGCGATTGTGATTTATTTATTACCCAAGGCTATATTTGTCGTAATCCTAAAGGTGAGGTAGATAACCTTAAAAGAGGCGGTAGCGATTATACCGGTACACTTTTAGGCGCGGCCATCCGTGCAGAAGAAATTCAAATTTGGACCGATATCGATGGCATGCACAACAATGATCCTCGTATCGTGAAACGCACTTTTCCGGTAAGGGAAGTGTCTTTTGATGAAGCCGCTGAATTAGCGTATTTCGGAGCAAAAATATTACACCCAACTTGTATTCGTCCTGCACAGGATAGAAATGTACCCGTTAAATTATTGAATACCATGGAGCCTTCTGCCGAAGGAACCGTGATTACCAATAATGTATCGGACAGGGCGGTTACTGCTATTGCAGCCAAAGACAACATCACGGTGATTAAAATTAAGTCTACCCGAATGCTTTTGGCGCATGGATTTTTAAGAAAAGTGTTCGAAGTATTTGAAAAATATAAAACGCCTATTGATGTAATCACCACTTCTGAAGTTGCTTTGTCGATGACGATTGACGAAACAACCAATCTTGAAGCGATTAAAGTGGAGTTAGCGCAATTTGGGGTCATTGAAGTAGAACAAGAACAGTCGATCATTTGCATCGTTGGGAATTTTACAGCAGAAAAACCAGGTAGTGTTTTGAGTTTGTTGACTTGTCTTAAAGACATTCCTTTCCGTATGATCTCTAGTGGTGGAAGTAAATACAACACGACAATCGTATTAAAAACAAAGTATAAAGTGGAGGCCTTGAATGCGCTGAACGAAGGTTTGTTTGACTGGAAATAATAGTTGCTTGGTTAAATACATCATTGAAATTTGAGTGTTGTATTTAGTTGTACATAATTGTGGGTCTTCGCTTTGTAACATGTTTAGCATTTTACGAAGCGAAGATTTTTTTTGATTTATCCACGAATCATTTTGACAAGTGTATATGTCATGTTAAATTAAAATACCTTCTTGGGTAGTTTTGGTAAAATTTTGATATTCTAAAATAATCTCTTTATACTTGCTACCTAGAATAAAACTGTAATATGAATAACTTATTTAGAACGAAGTCTTTAAATCAAATATTGAATGATGCCGATTCTTCTGAAAAAGGCCTCAAAAAAACATTAACAGCCACAAGTTTGGTGGCTTTGGGTGTTGGTGCCATTATTGGAGCGGGTTTGTTTTCGCTTACGGGTATCGCTGCTGCAACCAATGCTGGTCCTGCAGTGACCATATCATTTATCATCGCAGCGGTTGGTTGCGCTTTTGCCGGTTTGTGTTATGCGGAGTTTGCGTCAATGTTGCCAGTGGCGGGTTCGGCTTATACCTATTCCTACGCCACCATGGGAGAGTTTGTCGCCTGGATTATTGGTTGGGATTTAGTGTTGGAATATGCCGTTGGAGCGGCCACTGTAGCCATTAGTTGGAGTCGTTATTTGATTAAACTTTTAGAAAAATTTCATGTCGCTAATATTCCTTACCAATGGATGATGTCACCTTTTGAAACCATCGTTGTAAACGGTGAATCAATTACGGGGATATTAAATTTGCCTGCCGTTTTTATTACCGTGTTGATGTCTTTGTTGTTGATTAGAGGCACACAAGAATCGGCTAAGTTTAATGGTTTTGTGGTGGTATTGAAAATTACAGTGGTGATTGCTTTTATTGTGTTGGGATGGAGTTATATCAATCCTGCGAATTATGCCGATTATATTCCTGCCAATACGGGTAAGTTTGAAAATTTTGGTTGGACAGGTATGGTGACCGGTGCTGCGGTAGTGTTTTTTGCTTTTATTGGTTTTGATGCGGTGTCGACTGCTGCCCAAGAAGCTAAAAATCCACAGCGAGATATGCCCATCGGTATTTTAGGGTCGTTGATCGTTTGTACAATTTTGTACGTGTTGTTTGCGCATGTATTGACAGGACTAGAAAACTACAAAAACTTTATTGGGGAAGCGGCACCTGTAGCAAAAGCCATTGCCAATACACCTTATGTCTTTTTACAAGAGTTAATCATCATCGCCATTTTAGCGGGTTATTCGTCTGTCATCATGGTGTTATTGCTTGGGCAATCTAGGGTGTTTTATTCCATGTCAAGAGACGGATTGTTGCCAAGAATATTTTCAGATTTACATCCTAAATTCCAAACCCCTTACAAATCTAATTTGTTGTTTGCGGTATTGGTAAGTGTGTTTGCTGCCCTTGTGCCAGTTTCAATTGTAGGTGAAATGACCAGTATAGGCACATTGTTCGCTTTTGTATTGGTTTGCGTTGGGGTCTTAATTCTTCGTAAAACCCAACCCAATGCACCTCGTTCTTTCAGAACACCCTTGGTGCCCTTGGTTCCTATTTTAGGCATTTTGGTTTGTTTGTTTTTGATGTATTCTTTACCTGGTGATACCTGGATCCGTTTGATTGTATGGATGGGCATCGGTATCGTCATTTATTTTGGATACAGTAAACACCATAGCAAACTCAGGAAATCAAATAATGCTTCTGAATAAGTCGCTAGACTGATTTCATATGTTTAATGTCAACACAAAGGATTTGTTTCCACGGAAACAAATCCTTTGTTGTTGATGACGATTTATAATTGAAAACACGTTGACTGTGCCAACTCACTGTTTTCGATTGATACATTGTTTTCAACTCCTTTCCTTTAGCATTTTCAGTATAAAAATTACCCAACAACCTAATTTTTATCATTGATGAATATAATTTTATTGTATTGCTTTGCGTTAACAAAAAGAGACGAAGTGCTACATGTTTTATACTAATTATTGGCAGTAAATTTTAAGCTTTATTTGATCTTGATTTTATTCCAATTAAATTTCTTTCATTTTTTGCTTGTCATGTTGTAAAGTATATTTATCTTGCAAAAGTTTTGAAAAGTATTTATTATAAACATTCAAAGCTCCTCAAGTGATACACTTCATTTTGGAAGTTTTTAAACACTAACCCTCACTAAACTAATCAATGTAAGAGTAGGCTTTGGCTTCACTCATTTTTAAAATTTCGTATGTACAATATCGATCAACTGAATGACAAATTATTGTCAGAACTAAAAGAAATTGCCGAAACCCTTGGCATTAAAAGCTATAAAAAATTAGCCAAAGAAGAACTAGTTTATAAAATACTTGACCAACAAGCTATTTTACCGGAAGCGGAACTACCAAAAATTACCGTTGCTCCCAAAAGAGTAGCAGTAGCCAAAGAAAATCAAGACCTTAAGACAACAGCACTTCCTAAAAGGGTGTCTATTGTAGAAAATGCCCCCGCTAAACCATTGTCTCCTAGAAAACCAGTAGTCGATGTTGCGCCTGTAGCTACGCCAATTGTGGCAAATGTAATAGAGGAAGAGCCTAAAATTCGCCCTAGGGTTAAGCGCGAAAATGTACAGGAAATTGTAATTCCTGCAGATATTGATCCAGCATTTTTGCCTAGCACAGAAGTGCCAGGGGTAGAAATGCCTTTTTCAACGAATACCTTAAGTGCTGATGCTGTAGCAGAACCTGTTTTGGTGAAGTTGCCAGAAATTAATCCTGATCATCAAGCTACAGAAAAATTCCCGCCTAGAGATGTCATTCGTACACGTACTGCTGCTGCACCAGCGAATGTGCCGGTTAGACAACCAGCGCCAGCTATTCCTCAAAGTAATGTCAAAGATTTTGATGGCATTATTTTAAATGAAGGGGTGCTTGAAATGATGACGGAAGGGTACGGCTTTTTGCGCTCTTGCGATTATAACTACTTGGCTTCTCCTGATGATATTTATGTGTCTCCTTCTCAAATCAAATTGTTTGGTTTAAAAACAGGTGATACTGTAAAAGGTCAAATTCGTCCTCCTAAAGAAGGAGAAAAATATTTTGCTTTGTTGAGAGTAGAAACGATCAATGGTAAAACCACGGAAGAAATTCGCGATAGGGTTCCTTTTGAATATTTAACCCCTTTGTTTCCTCAAGAAAGATTAAACCTTAGTACTGGATCTGGCCAATTGTCCACCCGTATTTTAGATTTATTTGCCCCTATCGGTAAAGGACAACGTGGGATGATTGTGGCACAACCTAAAACGGGTAAAACGGTATTGTTAAAAGATATCGCCAACGCCATTGCACAAAACCACCCTGAAGTTTACCTGATTATTTTGTTGATTGATGAACGACCAGAGGAGGTAACCGATATGCAACGCAATGTAAGAGGGGAAGTGGTTTCTTCTACTTTTGATGAGCAAGCTGATCGTCATGTAAAAGTGTCTAATATGGTGCTTGAAAAAGCAAAACGTATGGTAGAATGTGGTCATGATGTCGTGATTTTATTGGATTCTATTACTCGTTTGGCTAGGGCTTATAATACGGTATTGCCTTCCTCAGGAAAAATACTTTCTGGTGGGGTTGATGCCAATGCTTTACACAAACCTAAGCGCTTCTTTGGTGCTGCTCGTAATGTTGAAAATGGCGGTTCTTTGACCATTATCGCTACTGCTTTGATTGAAACAGGATCTAAAATGGATGAAGTAATCTTTGAAGAATTCAAAGGTACTGGTAACATGGAACTTCAATTGGATAGAAAATTAGCCAACAAACGTGTTTATCCTGCCATTGATGTGCCAGCTTCTGGTACCCGTCGTGAAGATTTGTTGATGGACAAAGATGAATTGGCCAGGGTTTGGATTTTACGTAAATACATGAGTGACATGACTTCAATTGAAGCCATGGAATTCTTACAAGATAAAATGAAAGGCACCCGAAGCAATGAGGAGTTTTTAACTTCAATGAACGGGTAGTACAAGTGTTGAATGTTTAGTGTTTAGTACAATATAAATATTCAATAATAGATAACAGGAGAATCCTGTTATAAGAGCTTATGATGAGGTGTTAGGATTGAAGTAATTTACTTAAAACTCAGCACTTAAAATTTAAAACTCAGCATAGGTAACTCTAACCAAATTACAAAAAATGGCAAATGTAGTAGCTATTGTTGGTCGCCCGAATGTAGGGAAATCAACTTTTTTTAACCGCCTTATAGGCGAGCGTCAAGCAATCATGGA
>JBIKPL010000266.1:0-4434 GCA_044357485.1 Cytophagales bacterium | reverse complement strand
TGGTAACGCTGTATTAATGTACCCATATACGACATGGGTTGAAATAGCTTTTGCACTTTAGGGCTAATGATAATGTTTCCATTTTCATACAATTCAATAATACCACCCCATTGGTTAAATTGCCCATAGGTATTTTCTCCATAAGAAAAATTAAAAGCAATTCTTTTGTTTTGAGGAAAACCTACGGTTGCATAAGTAATGGAACATTCATTGACCAAGTCCTTTTCTTTTCCCAACATGAGGCAAGAAATTAAATTGTGGTTTTGGTTGGTAAAAACACTGTCGAGCTTGCTATAGCGCATGGTATCGGCAAAAATGGTAATCCCTCCTTCAGCACTTTTCCCTAATACCAAAAAGCCCTGGCCACTAAGAGCGACAATGTCAAAGGTATCATTGGCATAAGGAAATCGAAAACCCAAAGGAATGCCTGCCCCATGTTTACTTTCGGAAGCTTGTTGGCTTTCAAAATCTGACTTGGAGGTATAAAGCCATTTGTTCACTTTGTGTTTATGGGTAGAAACCCCATCGGCATTGAGGGTGACAATAGTTTGCGTATGGGCACCTTCTGCAAAACCAATTGATGACGGCTCTTTTAAACTTGCCGTAAAGTGGTAATAAGGATTTTGAGCAACACCTACTTGTACCCAGAGTAACAAAACAATATAAAATAGACCTAATATTTTCATACTTTCGTGTTGAACAAGGGAATACCATTTTTAATTTACCAATACTCACGCACCATTACACCCCACAGCAGGTAACATTAGCGTTTCACTAATTAGGATTGGCCAATGTATTGCGAAACTTCAAACCGCATGGAATGAAAGCACAATTTCAAACCATTATTTTGTATTTACAAGCTATCTACTGAAAAAAAATAACAAACCAACAAAAGTCATAAACATTTCATTCAAAGACACTTAAAATCATTTACAAGTTTATATTCCAATTAAAAAGAAACTGACATTTATCACTATTTACAGATACAAACCATCCAAAAATAAAATAATAAAGAGAGAGATGTCCTAGTTTTATCTCAGTGTTTTAAAAGAAAACTTCAATACTTACTGATATATTTGAGAAAGAATTGAAAAACGCATGAAAAAAACGATCTACACTTGTATTGCCATTGTCATGTTGCCGCTATCGCTATGGGCACAAAACAAAAATTTTAAAGTATTGGCCTATGTACCTTCATGGAAACCTGATTTAGCAAGCCAAATACCCTACGAGAAACTGACTCATATCAATTTTTCATTTTTATCCTTGTACGCCGATGGCAATTTAAGACCATTTGAAACAGGCTATTTTCTCGAAGAAGTATGCAAACATGCCCAAGCCCATCAGGTAAAAGTACTCATTTCTGTGGGAGGCTGGGAACTTGGGGATGGCGGAGGCGTTGATGACGCCTTTGAAGAAATGGCCTCTAAGAAAAAAACAAGGGCGCGTTTTGTCAAGAATCTTAGTTCGTTTGTAAGCAGTTATAATTTAGATGGGGTTGACATTGATTGGGAATTTCCTGACCAAGCTCGATCAGGGGTATATTTTGATTCCTTGATGATGGATCTCTGGGCCGAATTTCATCCGAAGAACAAATTTGTCACCTGCGCCCTTGTACCATCGCACTATAATGGCAAATACATCAATGCCACCGCATTTCAATACATGGATTTTTTAAACATCATGGCTTATGATGGTGGCGTGCCGCATGCTTCATTTGACTATGGGGTTCAATCGGTAGCCTATTGGATCAGTCGTGGACTACCAAAAGAGAAAGCCATTTTGGGTTTGCCATTTTATGGCCGCAGCAAAGATGGTGGACAAATGGCTTACCATGAAATTTTAGGGCTCGACAAAAACGCTTCCCAAAAAGACCTCGTCGGCGACCAAGAATACAATGGAATACCAACTATTCGTAAAAAAACAGAATATGCCTTGGAAAATGCAGGAGGGGTTATGTTTTGGGAAATGAGCCAAGACACTTTCGATGAAAATTCTTTATTGAAAGCCATTGACGAAGTGGTGAAAAAATCGAACACAAGCAAGTAAAGGCCTAAAAACCTATCCATTACCAATAAATCATGAAACAATTTAGGTAGGTAAGGTTTTGAACCTCGCCGACCTAAAGCCTATGAGACCGCTTGAATACCTAAGATATTTTCAATATATTTAACAATTAAGTTGATGTAACTACTCAGGCTTAGTAATTACTTGCAAACACATATTGTTAATTATCCAACTTGCTATGAAGGCAAATTGACGAGTTAGAAGAGGTAACCGATTGTTTAAATTGGTTTTCAAAGTCATATTTCAGAACTAAATGGGCCGAGTTTTACTTATCACAATATCACCCATTCGGGATTAAATCATTAATTTTATACTAAACAATAATCCCGAAGGGATGATATTATGATAGCATAAAATTATATAAGAGTATTAAAACCCTGAAAGGGTAACATTATTATAGTGACAAACAACAATCCCGAAGGGATGATATTATGATAGTATAAAATCATATAAGAGAGTTTTAAAACCCTGAAAGGGTAACATTATTATAGTGAATCCCGAAGGGATGATATTATGATAGCATAAAATTATATAAGAGTATTAAAACCCTGAAAGGGTAACATTATTATAGTGACAAACAACAATCCCGAAGGGATGATATTATGATAGCATAAAATTATATAAGAGAGTATTAAAACCCTGAAAGGGTAACATTATTATAGTGACAAACAACAATCCCGAAGGGATGATATTATGATAGCATAAAATTATATAAGAGAGTATTAAAACCCTGAAAGGGTAACATTATTATAGTGACAAACAACAATCCCGAAGGGATGATATTATGATAGCATAAAATTATATAAGAGAGTATTAAAACCCTGAAAGGGTAACATTATTATAGTGACAAACAACAATCCCGAAGGGATGATATTATGATAGCATAAAATTATATAAGAGTATTAAAAACCCTGAAAGGGTAACATTATTATAGTGACAACAGATTAATCAAATGGTTTTCCAAAAGCATATTTAGAAATAATACGGCTGAGCAGTTACAAGTTGATAAGCAATTTTGTAATTTATACCCCTTAATTCGAGTTTTGAGCACAATTAGGCCCAATTTATTATAGATGCCGTATTGGTGGGTATAAACAAGTTAGCCTCATGCTAAAAAAACCAACACCAAGTCACTCAATGACAGAAGTTTTCTAAAACTGGAAGGTACAAAACGTATAAAGTTAGCCTAAGATTGGTTGTTAGAATTGGAAACGTTTCGTTGAAAAGTCAACATTACACCCTAACCATTTCTACAATAAACGCTAACATAACAAATCACCTTTGATAGATTAAAAACGGGGCAAGCAGAAAACCGATTAGAGTAAGCAACATAAAAATACTAACGATGAATAAATTTATGATTGATATCCTTTTACAAGGAATTGACAATGAAACAAGAATGCAATTATTACCCAAAGAACAAGAAATAATAAAAGAGTGGGAAGAGAATGGGACACTTTTGGCTTCATATATCAAAGCCGACACCGCTGGAATCTACTTGATCTTAATGGCTAACGACAAATCAGACGCAGATAAAAAACTGTCAACGTTACCATACTATCCCTATATGAAAATTGAAATCATGGCCTTGAGATAAACCAATAACAATACACAATTGGGAACTGTAACCACATAAAACTGAAACAAAAAAAGCACGAAGACATAACAGCGGGGTTAAGAAACTAACGATTCAATGCTTAAATGAAGCTTCGTGCTTATATATAATTCTTTATTGTTTGAAAAAGGGAATACTTTAAAATCGACCCTTATTGTAGTCAAAAACGCAATACGCCTCATTATAAAAGACAGCATAATATATGAAATTAGTAACTTGGAATTGTAATGGTGCATTAAGGAATAAGTTTGAACACCTTTCAGACCTTAATGCTGACCTTTATATTATCCAAGAATGTGAAAATCCAGAATTATCAAAACATCAACAATATATTTCTTGGGCAGGAAATTACCTATGGAAAGGCGACAATAAAAATAAAGGGCTGGGGATTTTTGCAAAAAACCAAACGAGCATTGAATTAATTGACTGGAGTTCGATTTACAACGACCATGAAGTCAAGCACTTTTTGCCTTGCTTGGTAAATAATGATTTTCAATTATTGAATATTTGGACAAGTCAAAACAAATCCCCAAACTTTGGATACATTGGACAATTGTGGAAATATTTAGAAATAAACAAATCAAAATTTAAGGAAATAATCCTAGTGGGGGATTTTAACAGCAATACGATTTGGGATGAATGGGACAGGTGGTGGAATCATTCTGACGTAGTAAATGATTTATCAAAAATGAACATTAATAGTCTGTATCATAGCTATTATCATCAGGAACAAGGTAAAGAATCAAAACCGA
>JBIKPL010000052.1:0-11784 GCA_044357485.1 Cytophagales bacterium | reverse complement strand
TTGAGCAAAGTAAACAACATATTTCTACTCAAGCCAATAGTGCTTTTACACTTTTGTTTTGGCAAATTGGTAAGCGTATCAATGTTGAAATATTGCAACACAAACGTGCAGATTATGGCAAACAAAATGTGCCGACACTGTCGGCACAATTGGAATTAAAATATGGCCGTAATTTTACGGAGAAAAATGTTCGTAGAATGATTAAGTTTTCTGAACTGTTTACTGATTATTCAATTGTCGTTACACTGTCACGACAATTGAGTTGGAGTCATTTTGTGGAATTATTGCCCATTAAAACTCCAGATGCAAGATTGTATTATGCTCAATTGACTGCAAGTGGTACATTAGGAATCCGTGACCTCCGCAAACAAATAGCCTCTAAAGCTTTTGAACGTAGCGAAATAGCCAATACACAAATAAGTACATCTCAACCCGAATTATTGAATGTATTTAAAGACCCTTATCTACTCGATTTTCTAAATCTAAAAAATACCTATCTCGAAAATGATTTAGAAAAGGCAATTTTACAAGAGTTAGAAGCATTTATCTTAGAATTGGGTAAAGGTTTTGCTTTTATGGAACGTCAAAAAAGGATGATTATTGATGGGGATGATTTTTATTTGGACTTGCTATTTTACAACCGAAACCTAAAACGATTGGTTGCCATTGAATTGAAACTAGGCAAGTTTGAAGTCGCACACAAGGGACAAATGGAGTTGTATTTAAAATGGCTAGACAAATACGAACGTAAAGAAGGAGAAAATGCCCCTATTGGCTTAATACTTTGTGCAGAAAGCAACAAAGAACAAATAGAATTGCTTGAATTGCACAAAGACGGCATTATGGTGGCGGAGTATTGGACAGAAATGTTATCAAAAACAGCATTGCAAAACAAACTTCATCAATTAATGATTGAAGCCAAAGAGCGTATTGCAAGAAAAAATATTCAATAATGGAAAATGTAAATAAAGAATTTTTGGGAGGGAGAAGGTATGCGTAAAATTATGGATAAAAACTACGTTTCTTGGATAGGAGAACTCAAGCAAAAATTCCAACAAGCCCAAATCAAAGCGGCAGTCCAAGTCAATAGAGCGCTATTGGAATTTTATTGGAATCTGGGTAGCGAAATTGTGGACAAGGAAAAAAGAGCCACTTGGGGGAGTGGCTTCATGAAACAAGTCAGTGATGATCTAAGGGCTGAATTTCCAGAGGTCAAAGGCTTTTCTTATGAAAACCTTCGCTATGTCAAAAGATGGTATCTTTTTTACACTACCGAAGATTCTAATTTGGGAACATCTTGTTCCCAAATTGACACCGAAGTGTTGTTCCAAATTCCTTGGGGACAAAACTTGGTGATTATCTCTAAATGTAAGAATAAAACTGAGGCTTTTTATTACGCCAAAGAAACCATACAAAATGGCTGGAGCAGAGCCATTCTTGGGATGCAAATCGAAAGTAAGCTTTATGAACGTGAAGGCAAGGGGATTCATAATTTTGACATTCACTTGCCCAAGCCCCAATCTGATTTAGCCAAACAACTTCTTAAAGACCCCTTTAACTTTGAATTTCTTACCCTGACAAAAGATTTTCAAGAAGTCGAATTAGAGCGCGGCTTGGTTACTCATATTACCCAGTTTTTGCTGGAGCTAGGCCAAGGATTTGCCTATGTAGGCAAACAAGTAAAGATTACCATAGAAGATGAAAACTTTTATCTCGACTTACTCTTTTATCACCTCAAATTGCGGTGTCATGTGGTGATTGAGCTTAAAGCTGTGGCTTTTATGCCCGAATTTGCAGGCAAATTGAATTTTTATCTTTCGGCGGTAGATGAACAACTAAAACACCCCAGCGATAACCCAACTATTGGTATATTGCTGTGCAAGAGCAAGAAAAAAACCATTGTCGAATATGCACTTCGCAATATGGATACGCCCATTGGGGTAAGTGAATATCAGATAACACAAGCTTTGCCTGAGAATTTAAAATCTGCATTACCCAGTGTAGCAGAAATTGAGGCAGAATTGGATGGAATCATTTGAAAATACTCAAACTAGGTAATGATTGATAAAAGAATGTATAGCAAGGAAAAATATTCAATAATGGAAAGTGTAAATAAAGAATTTTTGGGAGGGTTGAGATATGAGTAATATGTTTTCCATATTTAAATTAGGAGAAATTGCAGAAATAATTGCAGGAGGAGATAAACCCACCAAATTTAGCGAAGATAAAAGTGAATTAAACACTATCCCAGTTTTTGCAAATGCAGAAAAAAATAATGGTTTGCAAGGATATACTAATACTCCTAAAATATTTGAATTTGCAGTAACTGTAGCCGCAAGAGGTTCAAATGTAGGTTTTGTAGCTATTAGAAAAGAACCATTTTTCCCAATTGTCCGATTACTTAGTTTAATACCGAACAGAGAGATTTTAGATGTGGATTATTTGTTCTATAATCTAAAATTAAATCGTCAAACAGGCACGGGTTCTGGGCAACCACAAATTACAATTCCACAAATTTCAAGTAAAAGTATTTCATTACCATCTCTTCCTATTCAACAAAAAATAGCCTCAGTACTTTCTTCTCTTGATGATAAAATTGAGCTCAACAACCGCATCAATGCCGAGTTAGAGGCAATGGCAAAAACTTTGTATGATTACTGGTTTGTGCAATTTGATTTCCCTAATGAACAAGGCAAACCATACAAAACCAGCGGTGGTGCTATGGTTTGGAATGAGGAGTTGAAAAGAGAAGTGCCTGAGGGTTGGGAGGTGAAGAAATTAGGCGAATGGATAAATAATGATAAAAGTGGAGATTGGGGCAAAGAAAGCCCTGAGGGGAATTATATTCAAAAAGTATATTGTATTAGAGGTGCTGATATAAATGGTTTGAATGGTACTGGTAGTTTAAAGACTCCAGAAAGATATATTTTAGAGAAAAATTTGCATAAAATTTTAGATCCAGCAGATTTGATTGTAGAAATTTCAGGAGGTAGTCCAACTCAATCTACAGGTAGATTAGCATTTGTCACAGGCGAAACATTAAAGCGTTTTGACGCACCTATTATATGTTCAAACTTTTGCAAAGCTATAACTTTAAAGAATAAAAAGTATTTATACAACTTCGTTTATCATTGGAAAAGTATTTATGATGATGGTATTTTATTCGGATATGAAGGTAAAACAAGTGGAATTAAGAATTTGTTGTTTGAAAGTTTTGTAAGTACCCATTTAACAGTTTTGCCTAAAAAAGAAGTAGTTGATAAATTCTATGATAATATAGCTCCAATACATTCTAAAAAGCAAACTAATTTAATCGAAAACCAAAAACTCTCCTCTCTTCGAGATTGGTTATTGCCGATGTTGATGAATGGTCAGGTAAAGGTTGTCTGAATCAGGATTTGCAGGATTTAAGGACAAGGAGGATTTTAAAAGGTTGTCTGAATCAGGATTTTCAGGATTTAAGGACAAGGAGGATTGAAAAAGGTTGTCTGAATCAGGATTTGCAGGATTTAGGGACAAGGAGGATTGAAAAAATAAGGATTGAAAAAAGAGGATTGAAACATAAGGATTGGATTAAAAATCTTGTTAATTTTAAAATCAATTTAATCCTGATTCAGACAAAAAGGAATAGTGTCTGAATCAGGATTTGCAGGATTTAAGGACAAGGAGGATTGAAAAAGAGGATTAAAAAAGGATTGAATTCAAAATCTTGTAAATCCTAAAATCAATTTAATCCTGATTCAGACAAAAAGGAATAGTTGTCTGAATCAGGATTTTCAGGATTTAAGGACAAGGAGGATTTTAAAAATAAGGATTTTAAAAAGAGGATTGAAACATAAGGATTGGATTAAAAATCTTGTTAATTTTAAAATCAATTTAATCCTGATTCAGACAAAAAGGAATAGTTGTCTGAATCAGGATTTGCAGGATTTAAGGACAAGGAGGATTTTAAAAAGAGTGTCTGAATCAGGATTTTCAGGATTTAAGGACAAGGAGGATTTTAAAAGGAGTGGAATTCTAAATCATGTAAATCCTGAAATCAATTTAATCCTGATTCAGACAATATTTAATCCTGATTCAGACAATACTTAATCATGATTCAGACAAAAAGGAATAAAAAATGACTATAGATGAAATAACATACAAAATAAATGGTAGTGCCATGAAAGTGCACCGAACATTAGGGAATGGCTTTCAAGAAGTAATTTATCAACGATGTTTGGCTATTGAATTAGAAAAAGCAGGCTTGATTTTTAGACGTGAAGTTGAACAAGTTATTTATTACGAAGGAATAGAGGTTGGTACTCGAAGAGCTGATTTTATTGTTGAAAATCAAATAGTAGTAGAACTAAAAGCTTTAATAAATTTAGAAGATGTACATTTGGCACAAGCCAAAAACTATGTTGTAGCCTACGATTTTTCAGTTGGATTATTAATCAATTTTGGTTCAACAAGTTTGCAATTCAAAAAAGTATTTAATCCTAAAAAAACACAGGGGTAATTGTTGGAATAGTTGTCTGAATCAGGATTTTCAGGATTTAAGGACAAGGAGGATTTTAAAAAGAGGATTGAAAAAAGAGGATTGAAACATAAGGATTGGATTAAAAAATCATGTAAATCCTGAAATCAATTTAATCCTGATTCAGACAAAAAAGAATAAGTTTATCTTTTTCGGCTACAGGCAAATTTTGCAATGCTTTTTTAAATTCAGGATCAATTGTCATCGTACTTTGAATTTTAAGCTTCAACCTCCTTTTCCTCACCCTCACCCACCTTCGGAACGGGAAAGAATGCCTCACACTACAAAGGGTTCAACAATTGCTCTGTGGCTTGTTGGCGAGGATATATACCTTTAATTGTTTTATTTTTCTAATTGCTTACTATTTCATAACCTCCGATATCCTCACTGATTTACTTATATAAATCAAACCAAGGTACACAGAGGCCAACAAAACGGTTTTATACATAGCACTCACGTACATATTCATCCATTCGGGCAATAGCAACCAAAGCCCTAAACATAACAATGTAATCAGAATAATTTTAACATTTCTAAAGTCGTAGGGTTGTAAATTAAATTTAAAATATATAAAAATAAATTTAATCAAATTAAACAACAAGCCTGCCATGGTGGTCGCGATGGCAGCGCCTTCTATCCCCCAAATTGGTATCAAATATTCGTTTAAAACTAAAGTAACCACCATTATGACCAATAGCAAAAAGGTACCGAACAAATAATTACTCGAATTATAAACAATGGCATTATTAGTACCGGTATATAAATTAAATGTCGTACTCAAACTAATGATATAAATCACATTCAAACCGACACGGTATTCAGGATTCATCAATTGCAACAAATAACCGGCATTGGTATAAATCATTATTAGCAATAAGCCTCCAAGCGTCATCATAAACCTACAAGACTTATAATAGATATCTTGTAAATCTTGGTCATCTTTTCTTGTAATGGCATCAGAAATTTTAGGATTGGCGATTTTTTCCAATGCGATTAATGGTGCTTCAATAAATGAAGGAATATAGGTCATTACGGCATAAATACCAACCAAAGATAGAGGCAGGTATTTCCCCATGATAATGCCATCCAAAAATTTAATACCATAATTAGCTACCGGAGCAAGGGCAAAAACAAAAGCAAATCGAAGTATTTCTTTATAGTGATTGGCTTTGATAAATTCAAAGTCAATTTTAAGATTGAGTGCCTGATTTCTATACATAAAAATGAGTAATATGATCGTTTGAACGCCATAAATTCCCACAAAAAAAGTGATCATATAGGGCAATGGCATGCATTTTAAAAAATATAGGCTAAATAAAATAATGGAAAAAATTCGCACTAATATGTCATTGATGAGCGAGGCAAAAAAAGTTTTGTATAAAGAATAACAATAAGTATTTAAAATAGAAACAATGGCGAGTAAGATAGCGAAAGGCAAAATCCAATTATAAAATTCGGTAAAAAGAGGAGATTCTTGATGGTATTGTTGGTAAAAAACATCTTTAAACAAATACAATAACAAGGCAGCCAAACATGAACCAGCCAAAACAAACAACATAATAAACCCTAAAAAACCATGGTTTCCCTTAGCCGAATTTTTAAATTTAGGAAAATACCTCGTGATCACATTCACAATGCCCAAAGGGATAAAACTAGAAATTAAACAAGACACAGAGAGCAAAATTCGTGTTAGCCCAAGTTCCTCTGTCGTTAAAAACAAGGGTTGCAAAATGGTTAAACTTACAAACCCTATGGCAATACCAATATAAGTAACAATACTATTTTTTATTCCTTGTGACCTAATAATACCCATGAATACCCTTGCCTTAGTGACTCATTCCCCTCTACCCTTCGCTCCCAATGCAAAGTAACAAAGAAAAAGATGTAGACCATCAATTAAGCGTACATATTTCAAGTTAAATTCGATTAGTTAAATTCGATAATTAGGGCTTGCTGAAAAAGTGGTCAATTTATTAACATTTACTTTTATCCTATTATTTGTCACTATTTTCTTTGATGAAAAAAATATCCAACGAAAATAAATACGGTATAAAAAACGCTAAAATTTGCTCCATTACGCTATAATAATGTTACCCTTTCAGGGTTTTAAAACGCTTATATAATTTTATGCTATAATAATAGCATCCCCTTCGGGATTATTGTTTAACAAAACAGCCACTCCTTTAATAATGTTACCCTTTCTGGGTTTTAAAACGCTTATATAATTTTATGCTATAATAATAGCATCCCTTTGGGATTATAGTTTAATATAAAATTAATGATTTAATCCCGATATTGTTATAAACTTGACTCATAGCAAGTTGTACATAATTAACAATATGTGTTTGCCAGTAATTACTAAGCCTGAGTTTTACAAAAATCTTAATACTATTCCAGCAAGTCCTAATTAATCTAAAAAAACAATTTAGTATCTTAAAATGCAATACTGCTATTTAAATTTACGTTGAATACAACTAACAACACACCTTAATGCTGTGAATAATTGTTTTTTAACGAATAAATTTGAACTTTGTAGTACTAAAAACATTTTGAATTGAAAAAGGTATTAATTATTTCATATTATTGGCCACCAGCTGGAGGCTCTGGCGTGCAAAGGGCATTAAAATTTGTAAAATATTTACCTGAAATGGGTTGGGAACCAATTGTATACACACCTTCAAATGGCGAAATCCCTGAAAAAGACCTTTCTTTAATGAAAGACGTGTCCCCCAATTTAAAAGTAATTACCCAACCAATTCTTGAGCCCTATACCCTGTATAAATTATTTACAGGTAAAAGTTTAAAAGACAAAATCAATCCTAATTTTTTCACCCAAAAAAAAGAAGGATTAAAAGACAAAATGGCAATTTGGATACGTTCCAATTTTTTTATCCCTGATGCCAGAATGTGGTGGATAAAACCCTCTATTTCGTTTTTAGAAAAATATATTCAAGAAAACAAAATAGACGCCATTGTTTCTACTGGCCCGCCGCATAGCATGCACTTAATTGCATTAGGCTTAAAAAAGAAATTAAATATTCCTTGGATTGCTGATTTCAGAGATCCATGGACAAATATCGATTTCTTTAAAGAACTTACCCTCACAAGCTGGGCAGAAAAAAAACATAAAAGACTAGAAAAAGAAGTACTCACCCATGCCGATACCGTTGTATCGGTAGGTAAAACTTGGGGTGAAGAATTAGAGGTAATTGCAGAAAGAAAAGTGGAAATCATCAACAATGGGTTTGACCCAGATGACTTCATACTTCCTGAGCCAATTCCCTTAGACGACCACTTTTCTATTGTACATTTAGGCATGTTTTCAAAAGGCAGAAACCACGAAGTGTTGTGGCAAGCATTGTCTGAAATTTGTGCTGAAAACGAATCTTTTAGACAAGACTTAAAATTGAAATTTTATGGCAAATATGATATTTCAGCAAAAGAATACATGCAAAAATACCATTTAGAAGCACAAACTCAATTTTTTGATTATATCCCACATAGTGAAATCATTAAAGTACAGTTCTCCTCTAGGGTTTTATACCTGTCTGTTAATAATACTCCAAATGTAAAAGGCATTATGACTGGCAAAATCTTTGAATATTTGGCTGTAAAAAGACCTATATTATGCATAGGCTTGGCGGAAGGAGATGCCGCAGAAGTATTAAAAAATACAGGTGTTGGTCTCATTTCAGGATTTGATGATTTAAAGACCTTAAAAGAAAACATTAAAACATTATATTTGCAATACAAAAATGGTGAAGACCAAGTTGCTGGAAATCAAATAGCGCAGTACAGCAGAAAAACCCAAACTTCCCAATTGGCACATCTACTCAATAACATTCAATAAATACTTGTTTTATGTCAAAAAAAATCATCACTGTTGTTGGTACACGTCCTAATTTAATTAAAATTACCCAATTTTTTAAACAAGCCCAAGTACAAGGTTTTGACTTAAAACTGGTGCATACAGGTCAACATTTTGACAAAAACATGAATGATGTTTTTTTTGATGAACTGCAAATGCCTTTGCCAGATTATTCCATGAATGTCGACAAATCGTCTGTGATTACACAAATAGCAGGCATTATGGTCGAATTAGAAAAAATATGTTTGGCATTTAAACCCGACTTGATGGCTGTGGTAGGTGATGTAAATTCAACTTTTGCTGCCGCATTAGTAGCCAACAAATTAGGGATACCATTGGCGCATATCGAAAGTGGATTAAGAAGCTACGATAAAGAAATGCCTGAAGAACATAACCGTGTATTAACAGATGCTATTACCAATTATTTTTTTATCACTGAAGAAGGTGGATTAAAAAACTTAACTGCTGAAGGAAAACCTGCCGATGCATTATTTATGGTTGGCAATACCATGATTGATACCTTGGTGGCATTTGACAATAAAATTGAACAAAGTGTTATTTTAAATACCTTAAAACTACAACCTCAATCTTATATTTTACTTACCATGCATCGCCCTGGCAATGTAGACCATAAAGAAGGGCTTCAAAAATTAGCGGCTCTTATTCAGGACTTAAGTCATAAATATAAAATTGTATTCCCAATTCATCCACGTACGCTTCAAAACATAAAGAAATTTGGTTTAGAAGATGCTTTTTTGGCTAATGAACAATTGATTTTACTAGAGCCAGCAGGATACCTAGATTTTCAAAAAATGATTAAATACAGTGCTTTTGTGATTACCGATTCGGGTGGAATTCAAGAAGAAACTACCTTTAGACAAATCCCATGCATTACCCTTAGACCCAATACCGAACGACCAAGTACGATCGACATTGGCAGTAATGTGTTAATGGATTTTGATTTAGAGGCTTTAAGGGCAAAAATAAATCAAATTGAAAATGGCACTTTCAAAAAAGGCAATATCCCTCCGCTGTGGGATGGCAAAGCGACGGAACGTATATTCAGCATTTTTAATCAATTGATTAAATAGGGGCTACTTAAAAACAGTTTATTTATTGATTTTCAGAGACTTAACCTGTTGCTTTAACCGTTTAAATGCAAGGGTATTTTATTTCATTAAAGTATTGCAGTAGTTTGATTTAAATGACATAGATAAGTTACTCATTTCGTAGGGCGTTTCCGCCGCGGCGGATCGCGAGATTGGGACTCGTCCCGATTTTTCGGGAAGCTCAAACAAAGCCTCTCCCGCTAACGCAAAGCGAATTAGCCAATCATTTCAATTAAATGGAGTGGTCATTTTAGCATAATAATTTTAAGTATATTTCTAAAAATGATTTACAAATTATATGAATTGCGTTTTTCAGTCCCTAAATGATAATAGATCAACATTAATTAAAAAATAATCTTCCTAAAAAAAGCTTCATTGAGATAAATCAATGAAGCTTTTTTTATTTATGAACCCTGTTTTTTTAAAAATTCAGTAATGAAGTGTTCTTTAGGCTAGAATCTCGAAACCTGCCACTTTCAAATCGTCCCAATAACTAGGATACGATTTATTGACTACGTCAGGATTTTCAATTTTCACTTCTCCCAAAATAGCCAACGGTGCAAAAGCCATGGCCATCCTATGGTCATCATACGTATCTATCAACTGATGATTAACGTTAAAGTTGGCATGTTCAACGACAAACAAATCATTTTCAATAGCTTTCATATCTGCGCCAAATTTTTGTAATTCTTGTTGAATAGCCAAAATACGGTCAGTTTCTTTAATTCTCAAACTCTCTAAACCTGTCAACCTAAGGTTTATATGTTTGGCAGCAGCAATAACCGCTAAGGTTTGTGCAATATCAGGACAATCAGAAAAATCTATGGCAACGTTTTGTTGTGCAGGTATTTTAGTCAACACCACCCCTCTTTCATTGAAAGTTGATTTCACCCCAAGCGGTTCCATAATTTGAACCAAAACGCTATCGCCCTGTAATGAATTAGGTTTTAAACCTAACACTTCAATTTCAGAACCTTCCGCAGCTAAAGCCACAACACTGTACCAATAACTAGCACCAGACCAATCAGATTCAATGCTATATTGTTGGGTATTATACTGTTGGTTGGCAGCAACATGAATTTGATTTCCTTTCCATTCCGAATTTACCCCAAAATGCTTCATGAGTTGTAATGTCATTTCCAGGTATGGTCGAGAAGCAATTTTACCTTCTAATTCCAGTACCAATCCATTTTCAAAAAAAGGCGCATTCATTAAAATAGCAGAAATAAACTGACTACTCACATCCCCTTTCATTTTAATCGGTTGGTTTGAAAGACCATTATGAGCCGAAATTTTTAATGGAGGATAGCCTTCTTTATTCAAATAAGAGATATTACACCCCGCTTGCCTTAAGGCATCCACCAAAATTCCAATCGGGCGTTCGCACATGCGTGGTGTGCCTGTCATGATTTTATCTTCGCCCTTAATTGCCGTAAAAGCTGTTAAAAACCGCATGGTTGTTCCAGCATCTAACACATCCAATTCTTGAGTATGCAAACCAAGTAAACGCTGCATGGTTTGGGTATCTCTAGCCGCCGACAAATTATCTAACGTGCATGTTCCTCCAGCTACAGCATTAATAATCAAAGCCCTATTGCTCTCACTTTTTGAAGACACCAATTTAATTTGAGCCTTAATTGGAGAGGAATTTCTTCTAATGGTATAAATTTTTTCTGACATAACAAACGGAAAATTTGTGGATGAGTGGGGAATTGAACCAATAAATTTCACCAACAAATTTATATTTTTAAACGATAGCATTCCAATGAATCACAAATATAGTAAAGTAGCGATTAAATTAAACTCATTTATGAAGGGAATCCACTAAAATTGTAGTTGAGGGTAAAAATATTGGATTGATACCATTCAAAACACTTGGCTGCATCACGTATTCCGTGAGGTATTTCTTAAAAAAATCATCAGTAAAATACTCACTTCCGGCAATATCTCCTTGGGTTAAGGTAGGTTTAATATCTACACTCATATAAGCCGCGTGAAACTTCTGGGCGAGCGGAAGAAAACTATAATGCCATGGTTCAAAATGAAATCCTTTTCTTGCAGGATTGTTGTCGTATATTTCATAAAAGCCATATTCATTGGCATGTTCCTGCAACCATTGGTATAATTTATCAAAATTCCCCCCCGTAGTAAATTCACTTTGCTCTAAAGGTTTTTCCAAAACAGGTCTATATAAATCAATTAAATCAACTTCTGTCCCCCAATGATGCCTAGAAGTTCCGGGTATCGCCGAAAACTCCATACACCTGTGCAAGGCTTGTTCTTTAGTT
>JBIKPL010000265.1:0-4458 GCA_044357485.1 Cytophagales bacterium | reverse complement strand
CTATTTTTGTTTTTATGATTGCAATGGTATTTTATAAAGTAAAACTTCCTGAAATCATTACTACTATCAAAGAAAAAACAATTAATCAATATAGCGCTTGGTCATTTAGGCATTTGAAGTTAGGGGTTTTAGCCATTTTTATTTATGTTGGTGCCGAAGTCGTGGTCGGAAGTTTAATGATCAGTTATATAGGTTTAGACAATATTCTAGGTTTACCAGAAAAAGAAGCCGCTAAATATGTGTCTTTATATTGGGGAAGTGCTGCCGTAGCTAGATTTATAGGTTTTGTGATTTTACAAAAAGTTAGCTCTGCTAAAGCCTTGGTATTTACCTCCCTCTTGGCTGCGGCATTGGTTGCCAATGCTATTTTCACAGACGGATTGTGGTCACTCTCCTCCCTCATCGCTTTAGGATTATGTCATTCTGTGATGTGGCCAATTATTTTTTCTCTATCCTTAGAGGGCTTAGGGAAATATAAAACAGAAGGATCTGGTTTGTTAATTATGGGCGTGGTTGGTGGTGCAATTATTCCTATGATTCAGGGCGTTTTAATTGATACGCCTGTTTTTGGATATATCGTTGGATTGCAAAATTCTTTTGTCATTACTTTCTTCTGTTATATGTATCTAGTATATTATGCCGTAAGTGGCTATAAAAATGTCAACAAAGCAATGACTTTAGAAGCCAATGAAGAAAATGTAAGCAAAGAAAAGGTTGTCGATCTTGTGTAATTGGATAATACTTAGATTATTATAGATTAATATAACTCGAAAGGTTTCAATACCTTTCGAGTTATATTTTTTTATTTCAAAATCTTTTAATACAATGTTTTTTTATTTCAAAAACTTATATATCTTTGTGTCGTAATAAATGCAGTAACTCATATAAAATATATGGATATGAAATTTACCTGGTTGTTAACGCTTTTAATTGTGCTTCATTTAGATGCTTTGCAGGCACAAACGATTCCCTCAGATTTGTCTGAAGGGCAAAAGAAGGCACGTTTTTTAGATTTATTCAAATACAATAAAACTCCTTCTTCACATGTAACGGATACTTCTATTATTTTCAAAAAAATAGAAATCAAAGGCGTGAGTGAGGAAAGTAACCAAATTAAAAATTATATCGGAAGCTTTGGAACAAATCCGAATTATGCAAATAGAGAAGGGGTTTTGTTAAAAAATATAAATGTTACGGGCATATTTCGTTTTGTGACAATATACAGAGACATGCAAGACGCTTACCTTGGAGACAATGGACTACAAACAAGTAAAAAAAATCTTTCTTTTTTAGATTATCCAATTCAAGATGTTTCTACCTCCGGTGCAGCCGGGACTCCCATGTTACAATTGGCCATGACATCCACCATCAATAAAAATGTAGATTTCAGGATTAGTTATTCTATCGCCAATACCTTTTCTGGTTCACCCAATAATAAAATCAATAAATATTTTACATCTTATGGAGGTATTGCCTTTGATGGTAATTTGAGAACTAATGCGGCAATTTTTAACCTTAAAATAGGAGGTTTATTAACAACAAGAGGTAGTCGTTTAATATTTGATGCTCCAAGATACCGAAACAACTATTTTGATAGGCTTTTATCAAATCAATTTTCAGTATCTGGCAAAGAAAGCAATGAGGGCGTAAAAGATGATGGCAAATTTTACCTCTCGCCATACGTAAGGGGGGTTATTACCAGATTAACCTTTCCAGGACTTCAAAACTTATACATTTCTACCATGATTGGTAGAACTTCCAATACGGCCGCTGGCGTACTTGATACCATAAGTATTTTTCCCGCATTAAATTATATGCTCAGGGTTGGGCGCCCATTCGCCATTAGAGGAACCAAAGGAAATATAGCACTGAATTATTTAGGTAGAGATGGCAACGTTGACAATGTTATTGGTGCGGTAGACAATTCGGCTTTTAAAGCCCTTGATTTTGACCTTGATTTTAAGAAACTTGTGAAAATAAGTACAGAATTAGGGTTATCGACCATCAATAATCCGTTGATGCATAATACCCATTATGGCAATGCTTTTATTACCAATCTTCAATTTAAAAACCTGGTTAACTTCCCATTAAGCATAGAATATTATGCTATCGATAACAATTACGCCAATTTAGATGCCGGAATTTTAAACACCAATACTTCCGCAAGAAACGGTGGCTCCACTACACCTGGGCTAAAAGATTTAGGATCATTTGTAAACGTAGCACAAGAATGTGGTCAGGTTACGAATAATAGAAAAGGGATAGATTTAGCTTCAACATTAAAATTTGGTGACTTAACCGTTGATTTGGGTTATGCTTTTAGTCAAGAAATAGAAAATATATACGATACTATTCTTATCCAACACCGTGTGAATGCCTTTTCTAGATCAAGATTCTATTATAATGGCAATGGCGTAGGGCCATATAATAGAATTCGTAGCATTTATGCAAGAACTTTTGAAATGATAAAGGTCACCGATGTGGATAAAAATTACAAAAAAGGGTTTAACAATATAGAAGCCTTGTTGAAGTACAACATCAATATCGCTGGGAAAAAATTGATGTTATTTAACTACAATAATTTTGTTTCTATTCAAGATCATTTCTCATTAGCACCAGTATTTTCTGATCAAGCTTTTGTAAGAACATTTTATGAAGACTTTACCATCGCCTTTCAACTTTATCAAAGATTTTCACTTATTGGTAATTACGGATATGAACGTGTTATCGGCAATACACGAGTCACCCTTTCTCCAGATAAAGCAAGTGCTGCACCTAGTGATAGAATTATTAATCAAACTGGCTCAGCACTTGGATACGGCTTTAACTACGACATCACCAGTAGGTTTGGCATTAACTACCGTCATAAGTGGATGACACACAATGACAAAAACTTTTTACAAGATCACTTTAAAGGACAGGAGTTTACATTAGAGTTTAAAATGTTAATTTAATGAAAAATCTACTAAAAAAATCATTCGGCATTTTGGTTGTAACTATGGTTGGTTATGGCTTTGCAAACGCTCAAGCGGATTTTAGTATCAATGGTTTGGGAAGAAGTATTCTTTCAAATAACCAGCTCAAAGGTAATATTCTTAACGCTGATATTGCTACAGGAAGAAAGGCAGATACTTTAAGCACAAGAAAAGGTGCAGGGGGATATAACTTATTTGACCTTGGCTTTAACTTTAAAAAAGGATTAGAATTTAAAACCAATGCTTTACTAAGGGTAAAACAGCCCTTTGGTGATTTTTGGGGCGAACAAACCAAGTTTGAATTCCGCCAACTACAAGTAATGGGCGACCTGAGATGGTTGAAATATGAAATTGGGGACATAGACGTTAAAATGACGCCATATACCGTATACAATGCTGATGAAATGTATAATAAATTTGAGGCATCAATTTATAAAGCAAGACGTGACATTGTAGAATATGAAAATTTCAACAAAAATAATGTTTGGAGATTACAAGGTTTAAAAATGGGTACAGGCCTATATTTCGAAAACAAATATGTAAATGAAATGATTTTCAAAGGATTTGGGGTTCGCACCAACGGCACCAATGATTTTACAACCGCAGATCGTTTGTTGACAGGTTTATCCACTGATATTGTGTCTCAAAAATATGCGACTATTGGGTTTAATTATGTTGGTTTAAATGACATCAGGGTAAGTCGAACCTATGGGGTCGATTATTCAAACAATATTTTTACAAGTACCGCTGATATTAAGTTGTTGGATAAAGACAATTTTAAAATTAATCTTGTAGGTGAAGGAGGTACTTCCAATAGAAATTATTTAATATACGCTAAAGATACCACTACAAAAGATACCGCAGAAGTAGCAAAAGATTATTTTATTGATGGAGGGATGAAAGTGAAATTCAAAAAACTTATCTCTTTCAAAGTGTCTTATAAAAATGTTGGCATAAATTATTCTAGTCCTTCGGCACAAACCACTCGCTATAATATTGCTGCTGCCCCAGCTTTGTTTGGTAAAGTATTGTCAAACACTGCCAATAGACAACAATTATTATTCGATAGGTTTACACAAGAAGCGGTATACAATAGAACTTTATCAACCACCTTAAATAGTTTTAATCCAATTTTTAACAACATTACACCTTATGGCGAAGCCACACCAAACAGAAAAGGGATAACATTAGAGTTAGAATCAGCAGATTCGATGGCAATTAAGTTTTTTGCACAAACTCGATTATTCACAGAAATAGTTGGTGAAGGTACGTTGTTAAAAAGAAATTTTACAGCTTTAACAACAGGTGTTCAAATAAGCTTAGCCAAGCTATTGAAATTTGACCGTCCAATTGATCTTACATTCGGTGACCGTTATGAAAAAACAGATAGAGGTGCCGATACATTGGTAAATTTAACCAGTAATGTCATTGACGCTGGTTTAGTGATAGGTGTTTTCAAGCAATTAGATGTTATGCTCGGTGG
>JBIKPL010000264.1:0-4467 GCA_044357485.1 Cytophagales bacterium | reverse complement strand
CCATTACCTGCAGAAGAAAAAATAGCACGAAGGCATCAAAAACGACAAAAAGATATCAATCGATATTATAAAGAGAAAGTATAATCTAATCTGTTAAAGTAGAATTAAGCAATTACCTACAAAGAAATTTAATTATAGCCATAAGGTAGGTGTAATTCGTTTTGCGTTAGCGGGAGAGGCTTTGTTTGAGCACTTTTTTCTTGTGGGTTGAGGTATCTTTTAATACGATATGATTTGACCACAAGAAAAAAAGCGAGTGCCGATCACGCGACCCGAAGGGAAACGCCCTAATTCATTTATTTAATATCAAACCTACCACAACAAATCATCAACCACCAAAAATATTTAACAAAATACTTCTGCAACAATGCGTTGTAAAATCAAATAAATTATCTACTTTTGTGATTCGTAAATAATAATTTAAAACCGAATTAACAATGAGTTTGAAAAACAACTACGAGACGGTGTTCATCTTAACTCCCGTTTTATCTGACGTTCAGGTAAAGGACACAGTCGAAAAATTTAAAGCAATCTTAACTGCTAACAAAGCAGAGATTATCAATGAAGAAAACTGGGGATTGAAAAAGCTCGCTTACGAGATTGATCACAAAACTACAGGTTTCTATTTCTTTCTTGAATACCTTGGAGAACCTACCATTGTAAACATTCTTGAAACTGAATTTCGTCGTGACGAAAAAGTAATAAGATTCCTTACTACTGTTCAAGATAAATTTGCAGCAGCGTATGCTACAAGAAGAAGAAAAGGTCAATTAGGTCAACACAACAAAGCTAAGGAGGTTGCATAATGAAATCACCAGGAAGAAACATGAGCACATTGGTTAACGAACCAGTGAATGCACAAAAAAACGAAGCAAGAAAAAAATATTGCAGATTCAAAAGAAGTGGTATCAGATTTATTGATTACAAAGATCCGAACTTCTTACTTAAATTTGTAAACGAACAAGGTAAAATTCTTCCAAGAAGAATTACTGGTACTTCTCAAAAGTTCCAGAAAAAAGTGGCTCAAGCTGTAAAAAGAGCGCGTCACCTTTCTTTATTACCTTATGTAACTGATTCATTAAAATAATAATATACTAAGAAAATGGAAGTTATTTTAAAAGAAGACATCAAAGGTTTAGGTTTTAAAAACGATACCGTTAGCGTAAAACCAGGTTACGGACGTAACTACCTTATTCCTCAAGGACTTGCCCTTACCGCAACACTAAGCAACAAAAAAGTGATTGCTGAAAATGTAAAGCAAGCAGCACACAAAGCTGAAAAAGTTAAAAATGATGCATTGGCATTGGTTGAGAAAATTGGAACACTTACCCTTGAAATCAAACAAAAAGTTGGTGACAATGGTAAAATTTTCGGTAAAATTACTTCTCTTCAAATTTCTGATGCTTTAGATGCTAAAGGTATTGCTGTTGATAGAAAAAGAATTTCTTTCAAAGAAGCTGAAGTAAAAACAATCGGCACGTATACTGCAGTATTGTTATTACACAAAGAAGTATCTCTTGAAATTAAATTTGAAGTAATTGCTGAATAAGCACTTATTTTAATCATAAATTTAAAAGCGTTCCATTCACTGGGACGCTTTTTTTTATACTCCTTTTTTAAGATATTTACCGACGGCTTGTTAAAACAACACTCCTTAATCAAACATTTTTAAAATACATTTCAACTTATCACTTATGAAACTTAGAACTGAACTTCACCTTACGCCTTCCTCTTTTGCGATCACCCATCATACCCCTATGGTAGCCATAGGTTCATGCTTTGCTGATTGTATGGGGGAACGCTTACACGAAAATAAATTCAACATTTTAAGTAATCCTTTTGGAACAATATTTAATCCTTTGGCGATAAGCAACTTACTTCAAAAAACATTTCACCAAGAAAACACCTTTCATACGGTACAAAGCCAAGGTATTTGGCAAGCCTACGAATGTCACTCGGAGTTAGGAAATATAACTAAAGAAATTCTTTTAGAAAACTTAGACCGACAAATCAATATTACTCATCAGCAATTAGCCAAGGCTAAAGTATTGATGATTACCTTAGGCACAGCCGTAGTGTATACCGAAAAATCGCTACAACTGAGTGTTGCCAATTGCCACAAAGTTCCTGCACATTGTTTTGACAAACACGTATTGACTTCCGACGCAATAGTGTCTTCCCTTAAGGAAACCTTCGATTTACTTCATGCCCATTACCCTGAGCTGCAAATCATTTTAACGGTCAGCCCAGTAAGGCATATTAAAGAAACCATTCCCTTAAACTCCGTGAGCAAATCAATCTTAAGGATTGCTTGTCATGCCTTAGAAAGCCACCATCATTTTGTGCATTATTTCCCTGCTTTTGAATTGATGATGGATGACTTACGCGATTATCGATTTTATAAAGAAGACCTTATTCACCCTAACCATTTGGCAGAAACGTATATTTGGACCAAGTTCTTGGACAGTTTTTGCAATGAAAAAACAAAAACAATAATCACCCAATGGGACAAAGCTAAAAAGGCGATACAGCATCAACCATTTTTTCCTGAATCCACCGCTTATAGGCAACACCTGGTAGACACCATTGCTAAACTAGAAAGCCTGAGTGCAGACATCGATATCAATGAAGAATTGGCTTTTCTTCAAACTAAATTAACCAATACGCCTTAATGGCAATTGCTGTAATGAATTACCTTAGGATTGATAAAACGATTGCATTGATTAAAGCCTAAGAATAAACTATATTTACTTTATAAAACCTACAAACATTTCAATTGCCTAGCACTTTGACCAATTCATATACATACGTACCAACCAATATACCTATGTTTACTAGGTTAGCATTGACATGGGCGCAACAATTTGAAATGGTTCAATATACCAACAACAATGACATTGCCAATGGATTCAAACAACTTTTAGGTATTCAGTTTAAAACCGATCAAAAGGGAGCGCAATTGCCTAGCTTTCAAAAAAAAACTTGGCAAATGGGTTTCATTGGTTATGATTTCAAAAACTTTCTTGAACCAACTTTCCAAACCCCGCCTCATAGCAACCGTTTTGAATTTCCTCCCGTTTATTTCTTTGTTCCAGACATTCTTATTTGCTTTGAAAAGGATTCGATAACAATTCACGCGTCTATTGATATTGAAGCGATGATAAAAGCCATCACACAAACAGCAATTAACCTGGAGGACACCACTACCCTTCCAACATTTCAGAAAACCACGACCTTCGATGCTTATCAATCCAATTTCAATTCCTTAAAAAAACATATCTTACAGGGAGACATATACATTACCAATTATTGTATTGCCTTTGAGGCAAACAATCATTATTGTAACCCATTAGACACATTTATTCGTCTTCAAAAACAAACCCCTACGCCATTTGCAAGTTTTGTAAAATACCATGACCAATATTTAATCTGCGCCTCACCCGAACGATACCTAAAAAAAGATGGTCAACAACTAATTTCACAACCCATCAAAGGTACTGCTGCAAGGGGAAATACGATTGCCAATGATCAATTAAATATACTTACCCTGCAAAACAGTGACAAAGAAAAGACAGAGAATGTCATGATTGTCGACATGGTTAGAAATGACCTTTCTCGTATTTGTGAGGACGTTAAGGTAGCGGAATTATTTGGCATATACACCTTCGAAACGGTACATCAAATGATTTCTACCATTTGTGGAACCCTAAAAAACAAACTGGATTTTGACGCCATTATACAGGCGACGTACCCGATGGGAAGCATGACTGGTGCGCCAAAAATCAATGCCGTAAACCTAAGTGCTCAACTTGAAAACTTTAACCGCGAGCTTTATTCTGGTTGCGTTGGCTACATAAGTCCTGAAGGAGATTTTGATTTCAATGTGGTGATTAGAAGTATTTTACACAATGCAAAAACCAAACAAAGTGCCATTAGGGTTGGTAGTGCCATCACTTACAATACCAATGCCCAACAAGAATGGGACGAATGTATATTGAAAGCAAAGAGTTTATTGCAACTATTTAGGGTCTCTGAAAAACTCAATTCACATCATTTGTAAATCATATTTAGCAAATATACTTAAAATTATGATGCTAAAATGGCCACTCCATTTAATTGAAATGATTGGCTAATTCGCTTTGCGTTAGAAGCTTTGTTTGAGCGCTACCTTTCTTGTGGGTTGAGGTATTATTTTAAAATTGACCGCTTTAATTCTTTATTATGGGTTTCTTCATCAATAAATAAACATTTTCCCAATACAATATTGTCTTCTTTAAAATATTCAAGTTTAATGAATTTAATTCCAGTTGATCCGTGAAAAAACACATAAAACAGCCATTTTCGAGCTTTTTAGACATAAAAAAACCGCTTCAAATCATTGATTTAAAGCGGTTTAATTTCAGAGCCTCTTGTCGGGATCGAACCAACGACCTACTGATTACAAGTGGTTTTTAAATATTTGATATA
>JBIKPL010000263.1:0-4472 GCA_044357485.1 Cytophagales bacterium | reverse complement strand
CAATGAATCAGGATTTCCCATGGTAATTGCCCCACTTCCGGCAGCAATTAAAAAAGAATCGCCATGACCATGGTAACACCCCTCGAACTTAATTATTTTCTCTCTTTTGGTATATCCCCTAGCCGCACGAATGGCTGACATGGTGGCTTCAGTGCCCGAATTAACCATTCTCACTTTTTCAATAGAAGGCACCATCGAAATAATTAATTCAGCCATCAACACCTCTTTTTCTGTAGGTGCACCAAATGACAGTGAATCTTTGATTGCCACAGCCACCGCTTCTTCAATCATGGGATGGGCATGCCCTAAAATCATGGGTCCCCATGAATTAATTAATTCCACATACTCATTTCCATCAACATCTTTGAGGTAAGCCCCTTTGGCCGATTGAATAAAAACAGGGTTACCCCCTACCGCTTTAAATGCTCTTACAGGAGAATTTACCCCTCCAGGAATCAAGGTTTTGGCTTTCTCAAATAAGGCTGTACTTTTATCTCTTTGCATATCTTGGTTTCGCTAAAGCGATTTTTTATAAACTAAATTATCTTACTTGTACCAGTTTTGATTTTTCAAATTTCAAAATCGGAAACAATTGATTGTCTTGGTTATTGCCATACAAATGGTCTTCGATTAAGGCGCCGTCTATCTCAGGTATTCCTTCCAATTTCGTATAAAAATCAGGTCCATATTTTTGAAGCAAAGTACCGTAATACATCATCAAATCGTATCCCCAAAAAGCGTATTCAGAGGGAAATATGTGAACATTTTCAAGGTACTTGGTTTTAAATTGTCTCACACTTTCTTTTTCAAAATCGACATAACCAGGAGATATAAAGTGAAAATTATATTTTTCAAATTGCTCAAAGTTAATAGAAGTATAGTCTAACCAATCGTAATATGTAATCACGGGTGTATTGGTATTGTGAATTGCCACCGCAGTAACAATGTTAGAGGCTACCATTTGTTCACTATGGCAAACCAACACACATCCTGCGTTTAACAAGGTATCTTTTCCAAGCAACTGCGTTAGGTTGGTAGAATTAAACTTATCTACTTGCTTATAAATAAACACGTTACCCCCTAATTCGGTATATTTATCTTTAAAAGATTTCGCAAAAGCGGTATCTCTTGGCGACTTCCCATAAATGACCAGCGTAGTTTTATTTTCAAAATTTTTATACGCAAACTCCGCTGTTTTAATCGCTTGCGTTTGTTGCGATGCTTTGAACAATAAAGCATTTTTGTTTTTCTGTAAAGCTTTAATATTATCGGACAATGGATTTACAACCGCCACCTTAGACTTTGCCATTTGTCGAGCGGCGACGCTTACTTGCTGGTTATAAATGGGACCAATCAACAAATCAATACTTTTAAATTCTGGTTTATTTAACAAAGCCAATAAGCGTACCGAATCTTTATCTGCCTCATAAGCCCTTAAATCAATTGATACCCCTTTCGTTTCCAAAGTTGCTACGGCCATTTTCATCCCTTGATACAAATCTAACACATATTGATTGTCTCTATTGATGGCCTCCACTTTAATTCCTTTAAGATTAAATGGCAATACCGTAGCGATGACAAATTGTTTATTTTTTTCTTTTTGTTGTTTCACCGTTACATACGCTCCGTACAAGTTTGTCACTAGGGCATCGTTTGGAAACAAATTATGTAAAACCAATAGAGTATCGGTGTTGAGTAAAGCATGGATATATTGCGACTCAAGGTTAAGGGCTTCTTTCACTACCGCTTGGTTGGTAATTTTTGAAATACTCCCCAATGCTAAGGAATAGTTATTTTTGGCAAAATAAGTTGCCGCTAATAATAAATGGGCATCATCCATATTTGCCCAGTTGGGTGCGATGGTTTGTAAGTTAGTCACACCAATCTTCACCGCGGAATAATCTTTGACTTTATAAGCCGCATTGGCAAAAAAGTAACACGCTTCAGCTGCGTGGTGATTATTTTTGTGTCCCAACATCAAAGGCTTAAAAGCTTCCATTGCCTTGATATACTTTAAACCACTTAACAATTGCTTGGCTTCTAGGTATTTACTATCAAATTCTTTAACATTTTGTGCCTCCACTACAACGTGCATACCCAAAGTCATCAGTACAATAAGCACTTTGCAACAATAGTTAGCCATAGGTTTTAATTTGATCATACCAACAATTTATTGTGTTTAGGTACAAGGTACAAGGTACAAGGTACAAGGTACAAGGTACAAGGTACAAGGTACAAGGTACAAGGTACAAGGTACAAGGTACAAGGTACAAGGTTAAAAAAATATTGCTGCGCTCATTTTTTAACCTTGTACCTAAGACTTAATACCTAATACCTAAATAATACCTTTTTATTCCCATTCAATGGTAGCAGGAGGTTTAGAGCTGATGTCATACACTACCCTATTAACGCCCCTTACTTTATTAATAATTTCATTGGAGATAAGAGCCAAAAACTCATAAGGTAAATGTACCCAATCAGCGGTCATACCATCTACACTTTGCACAGCCCTTAAAGCAACCACGCTTTCATAGGTACGTTCATCGCCCATTACCCCAACCGATTTCACAGGCAATAAAATAGCGCCCGCTTGCCAAACTTGGTTGTATAAATTATGGTCTTTTAGTCCCTGAATAAAAATATGGTCAACTTCTTGAAGAATAGCTACTTTTTCGGCAGAAATATCGCCTAAAATTCTGATGGCCAAACCTGGACCAGGAAATGGATGACGACCAATTATTTTTTCTTCTATCCCTAAGGCTCTTCCCACTAATCTTACTTCATCTTTAAATAAAGTATTTAATGGCTCCACCACTTGTAATTTCATATAATCGGGTAAACCACCAACATTATGGTGAGATTTGATGGTAGCCGATGGTCCTTTTACAGAAACAGATTCAATAATATCAGGATAAATGGTTCCTTGTCCTAACCATTTCACGTCTTTCAATTTGGTTGATTCTTTGTCAAATATATCGATAAAGGCTTTACCAATGGCTTTTCTTTTGGCTTCAGGATCAGACAATCCTTCTAAAGCAGTATAAAATACGTCTTTAGCATCAACGCCAATCACATTCAATCCCATGTTTTTATAGGATTCCAAAACCTCTTCAAATTCATTTTTGCGAAGTAGCCCATTGTCAACAAACACACAATATAAATTTGCGCCTATGGCTTTATGAATTAGCACCGCTGCAACCGAAGAATCGACTCCACCCGACAAACCTAACACCACTTTATCGTTCCCTAATTTTGTTTTCAGGTTTTGAATTGTAGTATCGATAAAAGAAGAGGAAGTCCAATCGCCCTTACAACCACAGATTTCATTTACAAAATTCGACACCATGAGTTTACCTTCTAAGCTATGGGTAACTTCTGGGTGAAATTGTATGCCGTAAGTTTCTTTATCTTTGATTTTATAAGCTGCTACACGTACCGATTCGGTACTAGCAATCAGCTCTATGTGTTCAGAAATAGTAGTAATCGTATCACCGTGAGACATCCATACTTGAGACAACTCGGCAATACCTGCTGTTAACCTGTTTGCTATTAAAGGCGTTAACATGGCACGACCATACTCTCTTGTATTGGACGCTTGAACTGTGCCACCCATTTTTTGTGCTAGTAATTGTGCGCCATAACATACCCCCAATACTGGAATATGTGCAGGAAACAAACTCAAATCTACATCAGGGGCATCCGTTTCACGAACAGAACAAGGACTTCCAGAAAGGATAATCCCTTTAATATCAGCCGTTATTGTTGGAATTTTATTATATGGATGTATTTCACAATACACATTAAGTTCACGAACACGACGTGCAATTAGCTGCGTGAATTGAGAACCAAAGTCTAGGATTAAAATCTGTTCAGTCATACTGTTACAAAGCTAAAAAAATAAAGCATTGTTAACAAGAAAATTAAAGCTTAGCTTATGGTTAATTTAGGGCTGCCGTTGAATTGCCCATGCTCTGATAAATTATTAAGGCTGTTTTTTTATCCAACATAAAAAGCATCACTCAAAACCAGGTTCATTTTCATACTTCTTACTCCTTTCCATCGACGTGGCATTTTTGTTACCAACAACATCTCCGTAAAATTGTTGTATCTTTTTGGGAGGATAAATTTTAAAATCTAACACCAAATAAAAACATATTGGTGACGCCTTGTTGCGATTGTTGTTGTTGTTGGCACATAGATTTATGAACTGAGAACACAAAAAAAGGGTAAAAACCTAATCTTCCTGCTCTTCCGAATTTGCAATTCGGAAGCCGTATCCTAGGATTTGTAATCCAAAACATATAAAGTCGGATTGAAAATCCTACGATAGGGATTCGACAATGCAATTGTCGAATAGCGAAACAACCTGCTCTTCCGAATTTCTTGCTCTTCCGAATTTGCAATTCGGAAGCCCTATCCTAGGATTTGTAATCCAAAACATATTAAGTCGGATTGAAAATCCTACGATAGGG
>JBIKPL010000262.1:0-4473 GCA_044357485.1 Cytophagales bacterium | reverse complement strand
CAACTGGCTAATCCCAATGATTGGGCTGCTAACATGATATTTTGGGCACACATACCAATGTCTAACCCTGCCCATTCATTTTTTTTGGGAGCAGTGATAAAAATAACAATAGGCGCATTATGAAATACAGGGTCTTCGGTTTTGAAAAAATCTAAACCGTGCGACAAGGCTGATAGGCTTGAAGCAATGGTTTTAATGCTTCTAAATATGCCCATTTGTCTAAAATGTTTTAGCGCTGATTTAGAGATTTCTTTAGAAAAATATTGAATTTCATCTTGCTTGGTGGCAATATAGAACTTCCAAGGCTGTTTATTCATTGCCGAAGGTGCCATTCGTGCAGCATCAATCAATTGTTCAATTGTTTTCTTATCAACGGCTTTGGCTTTGTATTTTCTTACCGCTCTTCTTTCGTAAATATTTCTAAAAATGTCGTTCATGTTCATTGGTTTGTTGCCCAAAATTAACACTTTAGCCTCACAGAAAGAATTGGTAATGATCAGATTAGAAAATGATTCTTATCATTAAAAAGATGATTATCAATATGTTTAGAGTACTATTCTTATCGCTTGTCCGCTACTCAAGTCAAGCGTAAGCAATACTTGGTCTCCACCATTTACCTTAATCGCACAAGTATTGGGGCCAACCGTGCCTTGGTTGTTGGCTTTTAATACAAAATCAGTGGTGCCATTTGGGACGATAAACGTAAAGGTTTGACCTTTGTTGGTAAGGGTGTAATGGTCTAATAATATTGTGTTGCCTTGGTATAAAGTAATGATATCGCCATCTTCTGAGCCATTATCCCACAACGTAAATTGCACTGTTGAACTACTGACTGGAATTGTTTTTTTTACGGTGTAATTTGAGGTTGTAACCATAGTACATTTGCCTTCTAGTTTTACTTGGGCGGTTTTGCTTGGGTTACCTTGAAGATTTTCAGTATGAAAGGTGAGGATACAATTGTCAAAGTTGTTTGCTTCGGTATTGTTCGCAAAAGTAAATTTAAATTTGAATGTAATTTTTTTGGTGCTGGTGTTGATAGAGGATAAGGAGTCGGCACCAAGCAGCATCGTGGGTTGATAACTGACATTTGACATGCTTGCATTGGAAACATTGTAAAATTTGGGTGTTAAGACCAATTTTGTTAAACATTTGGCATCACCATTATAACTAAAAGTGATAGAATATATTGCCGTAAGTGGATCTCCTGTACAAGAGGGGTCAATGATTCGGGTCTCAACGGCATTGGAGATGTTAAAGTCTTTGCAGGCGCTTTCAACCACTAACACGTCTACAGACTTGTTTAAACATGACTGCAACAGTAGTGCGGTGCTGAGTAATAGTATTGAAAATAGCTTTTTCATAGCGATGTTATTTCAAGTCAATTTGAATGGTACCACTTGCATTGAGGGTCGATTCAAGTACAATCGTTTGTTCTTTCTTGCCGTCAAATATGCTAACTGCAGCGGTATTTGGGGAATAAATGCCAAGGTTATGGGCATGTAATACAAGATAATTCGTGCCTGCTTGTAATTTTACATGTATTTCTTTGTGCTCTTTTTCAAGGGTGTATTTTTGTAAAATCCATTTGCCATTGAGGTTAAGAGATATAATATCTCCATCTATCATTTGATGGTCCCAAACCTTAATGACCACCTCGCTGTTTTTAACCGTAATTTTCTTTGTCACACTCACGGTTCGTCCATCAACGGAGGTTGGAATTGTTGGTGTTTTGGGAGGTTTTATTTTTATGGTGGTTTTTTCCTTCGGCTGCTTCGCCTCTTTTGTTTTTTGAGGTGCTTGAGGAGGAGTTGTTACTTTAGGTGGTTTGTTATTCACATTGTTGCTTTCTGCTTTTGGCTTGATTACCGCTTTGTCTTGGTGAAAGAAATTAATGCCATATTTAAGGGTTAAGCCAATATAAGTGCCCATTGAGGTAATTTGATCTTGCTCAATTGGGGTGCCATTTTTACTCACACTGTAATTGCCTTTCATCATGGCACTTTGTCCAATATTGTATTTCAAGCCAATACTCAATACATTGTCATTGCCAAGTGTGCCTTCAAACCCAATTTCACCATAGACAGCAGTGTTGTTGAAAAAAGAATTTTGCATAGACAAACTTTCTTGACCAGCAACATATTCACTAGTTTTGCCAGCTTTGGTGGCCCCTTTTAACCAATTCAGGCTGTACCCTCCAGTAAGATACATTCTTAACGTGGTGTTGATGGGTTGAAAAAATTGTATTGCGCCAAATGCGTTTAAATAAGCATTTTTGGAAGTGATATCACTCAGGAAGCCATTGTTTCTGCTTGCAAATTTTTCGTCTCTAAAGGCTAAATATTCAAAATGTTGTCCTACACCTCCTTCAAATCCTATGCGGTTCCATAAACGGTATTGACCGGAGAAACTCAACGCAGTGTGGTTGTTGAAAAACCTATTGGTTAAGGTGTTTTTATTGTCTTGGTATTGCGAAATGGGGATACCAAAATCGCTTGAAATATTAAAATAGCCATCTTTCTGCGCCGAAGCGATGTTGATTTTAATAAGTAAAATAAAAATAGGGAGTGTGTGTCGTATGAATTTTCTCATGTTATGAGAGATAAATCTTTAGTTTTCACAAATATAAGATACTAAATGGTAAAAAAAACAGGATTATCTGTACAAGATGGCTTAAACTAACATTATCTTTTTTATCTTTGGACTTTACCACTCCGTTATGAATATAGATTTCGATAAACAAGGAGGCTTAGTGCCTGCCGTAATTCAAGATTATTTAACCAACAAAGTATTGATGGTTGGTTTTATGAATCAAGAAGCATTAGATAAAACTTTAAAAGAAGGACGTGTGACTTTTTTTAGCCGTACCAAAGGTCGTTTGTGGACCAAAGGCGAAACGTCAAATCATTTTTTAATGGTAAAAGAACATTTCGTAGACTGTGACAATGATACGTTGTTATTTAAAGTCGCACCAACAGGTCCTACCTGCCATACCGGTGCAGATACTTGTTTTAATGAAATCAACAAAGGAAGTAAAACCTTATTCATTGATTATTTACGTACCGTTATTAAAGATCGTAAATTAAACCCTGATGATAAATCCTATACCACGTCTTTATTTAAAAAAGGCATCAATAAAATTGCCCAAAAAGTAGGGGAGGAGGCAGTTGAAATTGTGATTGAAGCCAAAGACGACAACAAAGATTTGTTTATGGGAGAAGCCGCCGATTTACTGTTTCATTACCTGATTTTACTCGAAGCCAAAGGGTATGAATTAGAAGAAGTGATGGAAGTACTAGAAGCAAGGCATCGTAAATAACTATAGGAATGAAGGCGTAAGGGTTGGTGCTACGCTAATACAAAATATTGGGTACCTCACACACTTTTAATTTAAAGGAAGATTCATTCTACAATAAAAGCATTAAATGACCAAAAGCTATTACACCCATAAAAGTTTTGCTACATTTTTATTGTTAGTGATTTGCTTTGGAATTTTTACTAATGCCTCTGCTCAAGCACCTGAAAAAGCAATAGAACCCAAAGGAGTATCCGTATTGACCATTAAAGATTACCTCAAAAAATTAGGACAAGATCCTAATTTTCAATTTGCCCAAATTGCCTTTTCATTAAAATCTATTGCTTCAGGTAAAACCTTGGTGGATGTAAATGCGGGTAAATCATTAATGATAGCCTCTAATACCAAATTGGTGACTACCGCGGCTGCATTAGAGATCTTAGGGGAAGATTTTACTTTTAAAACTACTGTCGAATACAGCGGTAAAATTGATGCAAATGGTACTTTAAACGGTGATTTGATTTTGCAGGGAGGTGGTGATCCAACTTTAGGGGCTGATCGTTTTAAAGGATTTCCAGAAATGGATGTTTTGTTAAAGCTTTGGGTAGAAAAAATTAAGCTCCTTAAAATTAAAAAAATCACAGGAAACATCATCGCTGACCAAGAAATATTTGAAGAAAATGGTATTCCTGATGGATGGATGTGGATGGATATTGGCAATTATTATGGCGCTGCTGCTTACGGTTTAAATATCAATGAAAACCTATATCGCTTATATTTTACTAAAAATAATGTTTTGGGTGCTTCAACAGAAGTGTTAAAAACAGACCCAATTGTGCCTGATTTGCAATTTAACAATTACGCCACGGTTGCAGCCAAAGGCAGCGGTGACAATTGTTTTATTTATGGTTCGCCTTATGGAAATGCACGCATCATTCAAGGTACTATTCCTGCTGGTGATATTAGTTTTATTGTGAAAGGGTCGATACCTGATCCTGCATTTTTAACGGCTCATTATTTGAAGGGTTTATTGATAAACAATGGCATTGCTGTTGATGGTACTGCTTTATCGAGTCGAATGTTGCGTATTCAACATAAACCAATGCCTAATGATAGAAAATTAATTCACACACAGGTCTCCCCTTTACTTAAAGACATTGTGAAACAAACCAATTTATTCA
>JBIKPL010000261.1:0-4474 GCA_044357485.1 Cytophagales bacterium | reverse complement strand
CCAATTTTATACCGATTTTTAAATTTTTCTATGTCTTCTTTTTTTGCATGCAGAGGCCAATGTGGTGCATTATAAGCCATGTATAAAAAGAAAGGTCTATCATTTTTTTGCTCTTTCAAAAACTTGATTCCATAATCTGTAAATGCGTCTGTTGTATAATAATTAGGGTCGTCAGGTGCTTCAATTTTTTCATTATCTAAGTATAATCCTCGCCCACCTTGAGGCTTAAAATAGCTCGTTGCACCAGCTAAGTGACCATAATATCGATCAAATCCACGCTGCAATGGCCATTTTTCTTTACCTTGCATTCCAACATGCCACTTACCTGTCATGTAAGTATTATATCCACTCGTTTTCAGCACTTCAGCAATAGTAACACTGTTTTTATTTAAAAAACCTTGATAACCTGGTGTTCCCCAATGAAATTGCTCCGGCTTTTCCGGATCTTCAGCCATTTGCCCAATCCCGGCTTGATGTGGATATAAACCGGTAAGTAAACTTGCACGAGTAGGGCAACAGCGGCCTGTATTATAAAATTGCTTAAACCGGAGCCCCTTTTTGGCAAGTCTGTCAATATTTGGGGTCGGAATTTCACCACCATAAGATCCTATATCACTAAATCCCATGTCATCAACCATGATTATGATAATATTGGGTTTGCCTTTTGCTTCAAGTGATGTTTGTTTTGGTTGTGCTAAGACCACTAATGGGAAGAAAGCCAGTATTATTGAGCTTTTAAACATGATATTTTCTTTTTAGTTCTAACCAAGAATGCGGGTTGGTATTCTATTACACCTGGTGGCTTTGTATTTTTTGGTTACCAAGAAATCAATAAATCCTACAATCGCAAATTTGATTTTATTGTGATTTGTTTTTGATATATGTTATAAATTATTGAACTGCTAAATTAAACACCCACTGTCTGTTATTAGGCATCTTATTGAAATTAGCATATATTAAACATCTTCGGTACAGAGATTATTGCTTTAATTTTTACTTTGAAAAATCATCGTTTTTTCTGTTTGGCTTCTTTTGTTCTCTTGTAAATTGGCTTTTTTTTTGATTTTACTTATTTCTAATTTAGGCAATTCCATATGCATTATTGAAAAAATATTAATTTAGTGGATACTAAAAGATCTTTCAATGCTAAATTTATAGCCACTTTAAAGGCTGATTTTAAATTGATTATTTCAAACTTTCAAATATCCTGAGTTGATTTAAAAGTAATTCAATTCTTTTATCAGCAACTCTATATTGCTTCAAAGCATTTTTTTAGATTTTTTACTTTTGAGGACCGGATTTCTTGCATTGCCACCTGGTTGCTGATGAGATTCCTGTTTATTTTAAAAGTTGTAAATCCAATTTGCGCTTAACTCCTTTGAAATTTGTTATTTCAACAGATTTAATTTCGTCGGTTAGAAAAAGTGATCTTGATGACTGGGAAAGGAAGGTATCACCATAGTAAAATTCAATCCTACGTTTTTTATTATTCTTAAAAACAAGTTCAGCGAAAAAATCATCAGGTTTTAATTTAATTGATCTTGATTCGTTTTTTGATTTTTGATTTTTCTCTTCGAAGACCAGCAGCCTTTCTTGATTTTGTGTTGCTATTAATAATTCCTGTCCATTAGCGCTTTGTATTTTTGCCAAACCTTTTCCATCTCCTTTTATGTAGAAACCACTTTCAGCAATGGAGAGGCTTTTGAAGTCTCCTTTTCCATTTCCTATTAAAACTAAGCCCATAAATGCATCATGACGGCCACTAAGTGGTTCCATTCCATAGTCATTACCTACCAGGAGTAAGTCTAGATTACCATCATGATTCATATCTTTACTAACCATACCAAAAATTGGTGCTATTTGTGCTTCCAGTGGTAATGCTTTGATTGTAAATTGACCATTGCCCATATTTTCTATATAACTGGAAGTCGTGTTGGTCAAAGTCATAGAAATTGCACCCTCCCTATCTTTCAATTTCCACAAATCATCCATAGAAGCCATTCCATATGATTTATAAGATGGATATTTTTTTCTAATGGATACTATTTGACTTATTAAATCATCTCTGGTGTGCATAGGATATGGTCTTCTTTTGCCATCATTACCCCTCTGGTAAGCAAAAATCATTGGATCTAATTTGCCATTTTCATCTAAATCTTTCGCGAAAAGTGATATAGGTTCATTAAATGAAGCCTTATAATTCGAATTTAATCCTAGATTTCCGGCCACATAATCAATATCACCATCATTATCAAAATCACCCGATGTCAGACTATTCCACCATCCTGTATGTTTATCAATTCCGGACGATTGATTGATTGATTTAAATCCATTTCCTGTATTTTTTAAAAAAGTAATAGGTGTCCATTCTCCTGTTAGGACAAGATCTACAAGGCCATCTCCATCAAAATCAGACCATAAGGCATCCGTTACCATACCTATTTTTTTAAGTTCAGGGCAATATTTTTGGGTAATATCGTAAAATAAACCACCCCTGTTTTCAAGAATATAGCTGTTTGGTATCAGCGGGTAGGCTCCAGATACACTTCTTCCTCCAACAAATAAATCTAGATCTCCATCTCTGTCAAAATCAGCAGCACGCACACTTGAACCATTACTAAGCTCAGTCGGAATTGCGGTGTGATCCCATTGAAATTTCCCTTTCCCATCATTGACGTATAATCGATCCTGATTAGAAGGGTGATCGGGTGGCAGTTCATAACTTCCGGTGGCAACATATAGGTCAAGGTCTCCATCATTGTCAGCATCAAAAAGGAGTACCCCCATTTCTTCTGTTGAATCGTTATCTTCTTGTTTGATTCTATTTAAATCCTTTGTGAATTTTCCATATTGATTCTGCATAAAAAAGACCCCCCGATTACCTGCGGATCCACCTATATAGAAATCATCATAACCGTTTTTATCAATATCCCCTATGGCAATTCCTGGTCCATATTGACTTAGCTTATGCGGTAGAGTTGGCTGTATATTGTAATCAATTGCATCTTGTTCCTTATGTAAAAAGTTTACTCCGTACATATTGGATACTTCATTGAATAACGTGTTTAAAATCTTGCTTTCTAGTTGAATATTAGTGCTTTTGGCGTCCTGATAGGATAGTTTAATAGTTTGGTTAACTTTTATATTTTTCAAAAGCTGGCTTTTCCCATCAGGCCATTTAACCTTTAGAGAGTCAATTAGTAAAACATTACCCAAGCCAAAGTGGGCTTGTGATTCAACTGAAGAGAGGTAACCGCGGCTTGGTTGATGTTCATAAACTTGTTGTCTATTATCTTTGCCATAATATATTTTGATGCTCGCTCCAATTCCTTTTACATTCTTATTGTCACCTTGAAGTATTACCTTAAGATTATTAAAATTATTGTTTTCAGTACTATTTTTTAATGTATTTTCATACAAAAAAGCTTTTTGATTTATATTATTTACCAGAAAGTCTAAGTCGCCATCATTGTCTAGATCGGCATAGGTACCGCCATTTGAAAAGGATGGCTGTGTGATGCCCCAAGCTTCAGTTTTGTCCGTAAATTGAATGCCATTTGTATTTTTAAATGCATAATTTGAAATATTGACAATTGGTAAAGAATCAACCATGCCTAATGTAGCATTAACGCCAGTTCCATTATAACCTTGTCCATTGTTATAGACAATATAATCTAAATCAGTTACGTCACGAGGCAATCCATTGGTAATAATAAGGTCACGATACCCATCGTTGTCAAAATCTGCAATCAAAGGTGACCAACTCCAGTCTGTTTCAAATATACCTGCCATGTAGCCAATTTCACTAAACACAGGATGGCCTTCTGGCGTTATTCCCCTATTAAGTTGAAAAACATTTCTTAAATATTGAGGCTCATATCCAAATCTGTAGCTATTGAAGTAATTGTAATATTCATTACCACTAATAACTGTTTTTTTTCTCAAGTTGTTTTCAGGAAGCATATCTAAAGCAACTAGGTCAACCAGGCCGTCATTATTTATGTCTACAATATCAGTACCCATGGTATACCAACTGGTATGCTGAAAATAATCTGCTATTCTGTTTGAAAAGGTTCCATCTTGATTGTTAATATATAGTATATCATTAGCAATAAAATCATTACTTACATATATATCTGGCCATCCATCCAAATTAATGTCTGAAATACTCGCTGCATGACCCCAGCCTTCAATCAATATGTTGGCTTCCTTAGAAACATTACTAAATGTATTATTTCCATTATTGCGATAAAGCTTGTCAGTATTTAATGCAGTTCCATCTGTTAATTTAGGTCGGTAAGTTATAGGTGTATTTTTGTCATTTAATTGGTTGGTAACCAGATACATGTCAAGATCTCCATCTCTGTCATAATCAAAGAATGTAGACTGAGTGCTATAGCCTGTGTCTGCCAGACCATATGATTTAGCCATCTCTTTAAAAATAGGAATTCCATTTTCATTAAGACCTTGGTTT
>JBIKPL010000051.1:0-11842 GCA_044357485.1 Cytophagales bacterium | reverse complement strand
CCATTAGTCAACCTTTATTTTTACGGTTTGCACCGAATGACCATCACTACATTTTACCAGATACACTCCTGCACTAGGAAATGTAATGACATGCTGAGGTAAAACAGTATTGACTACTTCAATACGCTGTGCCATTACATCAAATATTTCAAGGCTAATAGGCATAGTATTGGTCTGATTGAAAAGTACCGTACATTTTTTATTGGCGGTTGGATTAGGGAAAAGTGTCACCAATGGATTAAAAGGAATGTTTTGGGCTATATTTAAAATCACGTGACTACTAGATTTTTTGAGGTATATAGGGCCATTATCAGGTACCGCATTGAAACGTATCATGCCATTTCCAGACTCAAAAGCAAGTGCTTTTCCTTTTTGAATTACGCCAGTATAGACGTCTCCTAATGGATAATTATAAGCAATTGACAAGGGATGGTTATAAGTGTCGTTGTTTGAAAGAGTATCCACAAGAGACAAAACAAGCATGGTATCCGTATCAGACACCATTGTTAAGGTTGCACAATTTTTCTCTTTATGGTATTTGATGGCATTCGAAAAAGTCGTGATCCAGGTTTTATCACTGTAGGTTTGAACCGTATCCATCATGGTTTTAAAATGATTTGCAGGAATGGCATCCCACCAACGGTCGGCGACATCACCATTAATACTGTGAATCATAAAGGTAATTAAACCACCATCTTGAATGGCTTGCCTAATACCAACACCAAAACCAGCCGCACCAAAAGCACTGTCCACTTCTAAGGTATTGATTCTGAAATAATCATCTTTGTTTTTGGCAAATGAATAGGGCCAACCATTTAAAGGAGCATCAATAATTCTTGCACCAATATGATTTTTCTTCACCGCATTTATTACCGTTTGGTTATAATCACCAAAAGGATACGCAAAAGTAGTCACCTTTTGGTTAGTCACATTTCTATTGAGCCAAGTTAAAGTAGAATCAACCTCGGTTGTTAGGTTTGTAGGGCTAGATAGTGGTAAATGGGGATGAGAAATCGTATGGTTACCAATTTCAATACCCACGTTTACAGCGTTTTTCATGGCGGTGAATTCGGCAGTACCGGTAGCATCATACACTACACCCATATTGTCTTTGGTGACATAAAAAGTAGAAGCTAATTTTCTTTTCGTCATTTCTACAATACCTGTCATATACTGTCCTGGGCTCCAATCATCAAAAGTAATAACGGTAGCCGAAGTATTCCAATTGTACCAATTGGCAAGAGACAATTCAGTTGCAGTGACCTTATCGGCCACTACATTTAATACCCTCGAAACTATTGGACTGGCATTGTAAAATGGCGTTCCGGGTTGTTGTGCGCTGAGGGTAATTGCTCCAATGCTGTTAAAACTTAATTCATCTCCAAACAAACTAGCACCTGCAGCATTTAATAATTGATAATTGATGTCAGCAGACATCGAAGTGGCATAAGCAATAATCTTCAAAGGAGAAGAGGCAACTTTCGCATCGGCGAATGCTGCAAATGTTAGTGTTTGGTCTAATTTATTGCCAACTAGCCAATTAAAAATAATATTGGGGGTTGTTACAAGCATTTGACCCTCATTAAATATAGTGTCGGTTACAAAACCATTTAGAAGATCAGCGGTTAATTTTACGCCTGTTTTAATGGTGATATTTTTAGTAACTAAAGCCCCATTACTAAGTGTACTGTAATTACCTGTAAAAATAGCTACCCTACTACTGTCGGGCTTTTGATTTGTCCAACTTGAGCCATTCCAAGTGGTGGTTGGCGCAAGTTGATACGTAAATAAACTGTCGTTAAGTGTAACAAAATAGGCGTTTTTCTTAAACGTAGTACTACCAGTAATTGCATTCTTAGTTACCCTATCTAAAGTCCATGTGTTGCCAGCATCCATGGTTTTGTATATTTTTTTAGAGCTATACTGAATATAATAGGTCAACGAATCAAGCACAATTATTTTATTGATACTTTCTGTTAAAGGGGTAGTTTTTCTATTTACCGATAAACCATCAGTGCATGTATACAAACCACCATATGCCGTGCCTGCAACAAAACTATTTTTATTGATGGTTTTAATACAACTAGCATTATCTGTTATGTTACTAACGGAAGCCAAATTTTTCCATGTTTTCCCAAGGTCAGTACTTTTATAGAAACTGCCACTAAAATTATAGCCATAAATGGTTGCCGTATCACAAATATCAAAGTCTAAAATTGTTGGATCGGTAATGGTATACCTTGTGGTAAATGCATTGAGGGTTGATTGAAACAAATTGTATTTTGTATAAGCGATACCTTTTTTGTTTGAATACATTTTAAGGATAGTATTGGTATTGCTAATCGAAACTGTAGTCCAAGATTTTCCAGCATCGCTTGTTTTGTAAATGTTAGTGCTGGCAGAAATATAACCATGGCTAGTGTCGGTAAATACCATAGAAGTGGCTGAAGAATAGCTGGTAGCACTTTTAAGTTTCCAGTTTTTTCCTTTATTGGTCGATAGGTATAAATCGCCCAAAGAAGTTAAGGCAAAAAGTGTACTATCATTGACGGAAGAAATATGTTGAAAAGAATTGGCGCTACTAATTATTGATTTTTGCCAATTAGATTGGGCTAAGCTTATGAAGGAATAAATGAAGAGTATAAAGGTAATGAAGGAAGTGGAATAGGGATGTTTCATGATGTTGTACTCGGTAAATTTATTTATGGTGATTACTAAAACTACAACTTCATTTGCAAATTGTTTCAATTATGCTTCAAAAATTTTATGTTACAAAATTGAATGCAATATATCGCTCTAACTACTGCCAAGCATTCCACTACATGCAAGTACAAAATTTTTATGTCTAACGTATACGGATTTCAATTCCTAATTCGTTAATTTGCAACGTAAACAATTAAAAAAATGATGATGAATTCTTTAAGAAAATACTTACTCCCTATTGTTATTGCCATGGTGTTTGTTGGCGTTGCTACTGCATCAATTTTAACTAATGGTAACAAAAATACTACCCATGAGGGCGGTGTAAAATGGATTACTTTTGAAGAGTTGAATAAATTACAAAAGAAAAATCCTCGTAAAGTAGTTTTTGATGTCTATACCGATTGGTGTGGCTGGTGTAAAAAAATGGATAAATCGACTTTTGCTGACCCAACGGTTGGGAAATTCGCCAACGAAAAATTTTATGCCGTAAAGCTCAATGCGGAAAGTAAAAAAGTAATCAAATACCAAGGCCGTGAAATGACCGAACAAGAATTAGCGGCTTCATGGAGAGTCACTGGCTACCCAACCACGGTGTATTTAGACGAAAAAATGAACCTAATTGAGCCTCGTTCTGGTTATTTGGATGTGAATCAGTTTATGTTGGTATTGAAATTTTATGGTGGAGACCATCATAAATCACAAACCATAGAACAATTTGCGCAAACACAACAACCAATTCAAGCGAGATAGTTGAATTTGATTGTGAAGCAAACCTTCTAAAACTAAAAGCATGAAGCCTATAACGGACATATCGCAATTAGATTTAAGCAAAACCTATACTTTTGCGGACTATCTTTCATGGCAGTTTGATGAAATGGTGGAATTAATTAAGGGGAAGATTTTTAAAATGTCTCCAGCCCCAGTTCCTAAACATCAACTATATGCGGGTAATTTATTTTTAGAAATAGCTTTTTTCTTAAAGAAGAAGCCATGCGATGTGTATTTTGCCCCATTTGATGTTTATTTGCCAATTGAAAAAACCAACGGAAAATCAACGGTGGTTCAACCTGATATTTGTGTGATTTGCGACCGCAATATAGTTGATGATAAGGGATGTAATGGAGCTCCAGACATGGTAGTTGAGTTCCTTTCACCTAGTACAGCTCATGTAGATTTAAAAGAAAAATACCAGGTCTATGAAGCTTCTGGTGTAAGAGAATATTGGATTGTATCACCTAATGATAAAATTATTGACATATTTGTACTTGAAAATGCTAAATATCAGTTAAAAGGGAAATTTACTTTGGGAGATAAAGTATCTCCTTGTATATTTCCTGAATTGGTAATCGACTTGGAAGATATATTTAACCAATAGAATATTATTTCAAAAATACCATAATACAAAAGGCTTTCATTAATTTTGAAGGCCTTTTGTTTTTAGATAGATTGGCTTTACCTCATTACCCATTTACAACATGAACGAACTCTTTACCTCTTCCATTGCTGATACCATTGTAGCCTTGGCTACTGCTCCAGGCATTGGTGCCATTTCTGTGATTCGATTGTCAGGAAAAGAAGCGATCACGATTTGTAATGAAGTATTTAAAGGCAAAGACTTACGTTTGGTTGAAACCCATACCGCCCATTTTGGTACTATCCGCGATGGGGATAAAATAATTGATGAGGTATTGGTAACGGTTTTTATAGGTCCAAAATCATTTACCAAAGAGAACATCGTAGAGGTATCTTGTCACGGTTCGCCCTACATCACCAAAGAAATTATTCGGGTTTTTTTAAACCATGGAGCGCGCTTGGCAAAACCGGGCGAGTTTACCAAACGGGCTTTTTTAAACGGTCAATTTGATTTGGCGCAAGCCGAAGCCGTAGCCGACCTGATCGCTGCCGATTCTGAAATGTCTCATAAGGCAGCCTTGAGTCAAATGAGAGGTGGTTTTTCCAAAGAAATCAAAGCCCTAAGAACAGAATTGATACACTTTGCTTCACTAATAGAATTAGAATTAGATTTCAGCGAAGAAGATGTAGAATTTGCCAACAGGGATGATTTACGTGCCTTGATTGAAAAGCTCAAAGTAACCATACAAAAATTACTGGCGTCGTTTGACTTGGGTAATGTGATAAAAAACGGGGTTCCGACCGTAATTGCGGGGAAACCGAATGCCGGGAAATCGACCTTGCTCAATGCCTTGTTGAACGAAGACCGCGCCATGGTTTCTGACATTGCAGGCACTACCCGCGACGTGATTGAAGATGAAATCAGCATTGAAGGCATTGCTTTCAGGTTTATCGACACCGCTGGTCTACGCGAAACCGATGATCGGTTAGAAGCCATGGGCATTGAACGAACGCATCAAAAAATGAAAGAGGCGTCGTTGATTATTTATTTGTTTGATGTTTTGGAGGTACAAAGTACTGAGTACAAAGTACAAAGTACAGCGTTACAGCAATTGGGTATTCCGATTCTTTTTGTGGCCAATAAAATTGATAATATTTCAGCAGAAGATTTAGCCGATTTACAAACGATAAATAAATTTATACCCATTTCTGCCGCACAAAAAATTGGGATTGAAACCTTGAAAGATGAGCTCTTAAAAATCGTCAACCTCGATTCATTTAAAACAGGCAATACGATTGTGACCAATATCCGTCATTACGACGCTTTACTTCAAACCCGCAACGCATTACAAGCGGTACTCACCGGCATGGACAATCAAGTCACTGGCGATTTTCTAGCCATGGACATCCGTCAATCGTTGCATTATTTAGGTGAAATAGTTGGGGAAATCACCCACGAAGATTTGTTGGATAATATTTTTTCTAAGTTTTGTATAGGCAAATAACCGAGCAAAATAAACAAATAAAAAACGTGTAATAAATATTATAAAGCCCTCTAAAACAGGTGTTATTATTTTTAAATTTATTGAGGTTGTTCGATGTTATGTCTTTGTTTTGGTAATATTTGTACCAATAAGAATCATATTATATAAAGTAGTGAATCATTTTGCGTGTTATTTGAATATAATAATTCATATTAAATAGCTTATTATAATTTAAGTCTCTAAAAATATAAGAGGTAAGGTTTAAACTTATTTTTTAGTTATCTAATTTGTCAATTATATTCAAGAGGATATTTATAATGGTATTCAAAAAGTCACAACTTAGTTGTTTTAAGGTGCAATCATTCACATAATTTTACTTAATGTAAATGGAATATTGAATATTTGCTATATTTAGTACATCAGTTATTTAACATTCTATGAACAATTCCGAAATACTTATATATCAAAGCCAAGAAGGTACTATTAAAGTTGATGTTCGCTTGAAAGATGAAACTGTTTGGCAAAGCTAAATCAAACATTAATGAACATATAAAAATGTTTATGATGAAAATGATTTACTTGAATCTGCTACAATGAAGAAATTCTAAATTTTCGAATTTTTTTGATAACATATTGAATATCATTTTTATGAATATTTATAATGTGTTTTAATTTCTGAGCTAATCATAGGCTTTAAAATTCTTAATAAGGTGCCATATATTGTACTTTATTGTGTAATTATTCTATTGATGTATAAATTTTTTAAAATAGTGCTTTATACAGCACTATTTGATGTTTTTTCTACTCATATAATCAAACATTATTAAATGATTCAACCAAACGAAATTATTTGCAAGCCTATCAAAAAAGGTTAAAACAATTGATGAAAGAATAAATTATTTCAGTAATCATTAAAACTTGTAATTTTTGCAAGTTTTAATGATTGTTGCTATCTTTGATTTATGAATAGCTTCACAAATAGAAATGAATACTTATCTAAGTTATTGGCTTATAAAGACAAAGATCTAATTAAGGTAGTCAGTGGCTTGAGAAGAAGTGGTAAGAGCACCTTGTTTGAATTGTATCGACAAGTACTCTTGGGTATGGGTATTGGAGAGACTCAAATTGTATTTCTAAATTTTGAAGATTTTGAACTTCGTAAGTATCTAAATGATTTAGATGCGTTATATGAACATATTATTTCACAATTGGATTTGTCGAAACCTTGTTATGTTTTTTTAGATGAGATTCAAAATGTTATTGAGTTTGAACGTTTGGTGGATGGCTTATTTGTAAAAAAGAATATTGATGTTTACATAACTGGTTCAAATGCTTTTTTCTTGTCTAGTGAACTAGCAACACTATTAAGTGGACGTTATATTGAAATTTCAATTTTACCGTTTTCGTTTAAAGAATATTTAACTGCTAGAAAAATAGATACTTCAAATGAATATCTCAATTATGAAGCACTTTTTTATGATTATGTAAATGAAACGTCTTTGCCCAAAGGTATTGAGTTAAGAGAACTTGGGTTTGATAAAATATATGAATATTTAGATGCTATTTATACAACTATTATTGAAAAAGATATCACTCAAAGACATCAAATCAATGATAAAAGGGCTTTTGAAAATATTGTTAAGTTTATAGCGTCTCATATTGGTAGCCCACTTTCTCCAAATAATATTGCAAAAACTTTAAAAAATGATGGTCAGAGTATTCATAATACTACTGTGGAAAAGTATTTGGAATATTTAGTTGAAAGCTTTGTGTTTTATAAAGTGAACCGTTTTGACTTAAAAGGCAAAGTTCAATTAGCTACTCAAGAGAAATACTATTTAGTAGATGTTGGCTTACTGAATATACTTGTAGGAAAGGATAGAACTACCGACAGAGGACATATTCTGGAAAACATTGTATACTTAGAACTTAAAAGGAGAGGTAATAAAGTATGGACAGGTACTACAAGAAACAATGAAGTTGATTTTGTATGTAAAACACCATTTGGAGATATTGAATATTATCAAGTAGCTTGGCAAATTTCAAATGAAACTACTGCTGAAAGAGAATTCGGAGCCTTAGAAAAAATTAACGATAATTACCCTAAATATTTACTAACAACTGAATCTTTTACGCAAGGAAGAAGCGGCATTAAGCATCTAAATGTTTTTAATTGGTTGTTAAAAAGTAACTAATCATTAAAACTTGCAAAAGTTGCAAGTTTTAATGATTGTTGCTGTTTGTAGAAATTATTCCATATTCCAATATGGAATAATTGTCTGTAACTAATTGAAATAATTAATATTAATGATTAATATTGCAAATTCGAATATGGAATATTATGAAGGTGCAGCAACAAGTTATCAGCCCACAAGATATTGTAATCTTATTGAAAATTATCACTTATGATGATAAGCCGTGGAGTCAATTAGTTTTGGCAGAAGAGCTGTTTATAAGTCAATCTGAGGTAAGTAAATCGTTGATGCGTTCTAAAAACGCAACACTTTTAGATTATACTGGCAAAAAAGTAATGCGAACTGCATTATTAGAGTTTTTACAGTATGGTATTAAATATGTTTTTCCTCAGCAACCTGGGGCAATGGTTAGAGGTGTTCCAACTGCACATTCTGCACCACCATTAAATTCAGTTTTTCAAAGTCAAGAGCAATATGTTTGGCCATCAGGTACGGGCAATGTTCGTGGACAAAGTGTTTTACCTTTATATCCATCAGTAATTCAAGCTGTAAAACATGATGATAAATTATATGAATTGTTGGCTTTGGTGGATGCTATTCGTGTTGGAAGGGCAAGGGAAAAAGAATTAGCTATTCAGGAATTGAATAAAAGAATTTTGAATGGAGAATAGAATCATTAAAACTTGAAAAAGTTGCAAGTTTTAATGATTGTTCGAAACTTTTATATGCTTTTAAATATAATATGGTAATTTTGATTGAAATTATATCTAAATACATATAATGAGTAATCTGTCAGAATTTGTAAAGCAACGAAGAAAAGAAGTAAACCTTACACAAGAGGAATTTGCTGAACGTGCAGGAGTTGCATTAACTGTATCCGTAAAATTGAACAAGGTAAAACGAATTTGAATTTGGATAAGGTAAATTGGGTTTTAAGTATGTTTGGTTATGAGTTAGCTCCAGTCAAAACAATAAAAAGCAATTTATTATAACATTGTTTTTTAATTGGACTACTCATTGGACTACCTTGGATTTTCAATTTGACCACCTGTCTGACCACCTGTCTGACCACCTCAAATAGCTAAGAGAAATTATCGGGGAGATTATGAATAGTGATTTTAGAATAGCTAAAATGCTACTTTCTGTACCTTATTTGTACCTTTTATTTATAACTATCTATAAATCAAATATTGTTACTTTCTGTATAGGCAAATAACCGAGCAAAATATACAAATAAAAAACGTGTAATAAATAACATAAAGACCTTTAATACAGGTGTTATTATTTTTAATTTATTGAGGTTGTTCGATGTTATGTCTTTGTTTTGGTAATATTTGTACCAATAAGAATCATATTATATAAAGTAGTGAATCATTTTGCGTGTTATTTGAATTAAATAGCTAATTATAATTTAAGTCTCTAAAAATATAAGAGGTAAGGTTTAAACTTATTTTTTAGTTATCTAATTTGTCAATTATATTCAAGAGGATATTTATAATGGTATTCGGAATTTAATACTTAGTATTAACTCATGTATGATTTCAAAAAGTCACAACTTAGTTGTTTTAAGGTGCAATCATTCACATAATTTTACTTAATGTAAATGGAATATTGAATATTTGCTATATTTAGTACATCAGTTATTTTAACATTCTATGAACAATTCCGAAATACTTATATATCAAAGCCAAGAAGGTACTATTAAAGTTGATGTTCGCTTGAAAGATGAAACTGTTTGGCTTACACAAGACCAAATGGCACAGTTGTTTGGCAAAGCAAAATCAACCATTAATGAACATATAAAAAATGTTTATGATGAAATTGAATTGCTTGAATCTGCTACAATGAAGAAATTCGGAAATTCCGAATTTCAGCAAAAAGCATTTAATTATTACAACCTCGATGTAATCATTTCTGTTGGTTATAGAGTGAAGTCGCCACAAGGGCTACACTAAGGTTAGTTTTTATACTCTGTCGGGTATAATGATTAAAAACTTGCAATTAAAGTGCTATTTATTGCACTGTTTAAGTCTTAATCCTTTTTTGAGTATTTAAAATGATAAATAGTGCTTTTTATTGCACTTATTTTTGTGATAATTTAATTTTTAATTACATTTGCATAAAAAAGAGCCATAAAATGCACTTTGGAGAATTAATAAAAGCTATAAAAGAGCGTAGGGAGATGTTGAAGGTAACACAGGAAAGTCTGGCAGAGCTTTCAGGTGTTGGGCTTAGGACTATTAAACAGTTTGAAAGTGGTAAGGGAAATCCAACTTTGCAAACCTTACAAAAGATTGCTGACTTATTGGGAATGGAACTGACGCTAAAACTTAAAAATATAACTCCTGATATATGAGAGAGGCTAAGGTATTATATAAAGATGAAGAGGCGGGTCGTTTGATACAGCACGATGATGGAAGTTTTATTTTCCTATATCATCACGAATGGGTGCTTGATAATACTAAACCATCAATCAGTTTGACATTACCTAAAGCTCAAAAGAAGTTTCAATCACCATTTTTATTTCCTTTCTTTTATAATATGTTGCCCGAAGGGTCAAATAAACAAATAGTTTGTAAACTAAATCGTATAGACCAAAGTGATTATTTTGGTTTGTTATTAACTACTGCAAAAAACGATTGCATTGGAGCTGTGAGGGTTATTAAAATTGAGGAATAGATGAGTTTGCCAGAAATAAAATATTGTCCAGGTACATTGGCTGAAGGTTTTGATACTTACAGTAAAGCTTGTTTAAATAAAGTATTTGCTGGTAAAAAAGTAAGTCATATTTTACCTTATGAATCTCCAGCCTCAAATGCTGAAACTGATGAGCTTTTTGATGAAAATAGAAGGCTAATTTCAATTTCTGGTGTACAAGAGAAGTTCTCCGTTGTATTAATTAAAAATAAGCTAAAACTTATTTCTGAGCAGGAGCGAGGTACTTATATTTTAAAACCAATACCTAGTGTTGGTAAAAAGAAAGATCAAATGCCTGCCAATGAGCATCTGACCATGCAAATTGCAAGGCAGGTTTATGGCATAGAAACGGCAGAAAATGCATTGATTTTTTTTAAGGATGGTACGCCAGCTTATATTACCAAACGATTTGATGTAAAAGAAGGTGGAAGTAAATTGGCACAAGAGGATTTTGCTTCATTGGCTGGTCGTACGCCACAAACACATGGGGAGCATTATAAATACAAAGGGAATTATCTTGAGTTATTTCAACTCATGAAACAGTATTTGCCAACTTATAGACTTGAATCTCCCAAATTATTAAAGTTGTTGGTTTTTAATTATTTGTTTTCAAACGGAGATGCTCATTTTAAAAACTTCTCATTGATAGAAACCCCAATGGGAGATTTTAAATTAAGTCCAGCTTATGATTTACTAAATAGTCGTATTCATGTGGAGGATGCTGACTTTGCACTAGAGGAAGGTTTATTGCCTAAAAACTTAAGTCAAGGTAAAATCAAAGTTCAATTTGCAAATTTGGCAGAGCAAGCTGGTATTTCACAAAAGATTTTTAATGATATTATAGCTTTATTGATATCCAAATCTGATTTAGTTGAAAAAATGATAGACGCTTCATTTTTAAATGATTCAACCAAAAGGAATTATTTGCAAGCCTATCAAACAAGGTTAAAACAATTGATGAAAGAGTAAATTATAGCAACAATCATTAAAACTTGTAATTTTTGCAAGTTTTAATGATTGTTCGAAACTTTTATATGCTTTTAAATATAATATGGAGTTTTAGTGTGTAATTATATCTAAATACATATAATGAGTAATCTGTCAGAATTTGTAAAGCAACGAAGAAAAGAGGTTAAACTAACCACAAGAGGAATTTGCTGAACGTGCAGGAGTTGCATTAACTGTAATCCGTAAAATTGAACAAGGTAAAACCAATTTGAATTTGGATAAGGTAAATTGGGTTTTAAGTAGGGTCTGTTGAAAAACTCAATTTACATCATTTGTAAATCATTTTTAGTAAATACACTTAAAATTATGATGCTAAAATGGCCACTCGATTTAATTGAAATGATTGGCTAATTCTCTTTGCGTTAGCGGGAGAGGCTTTGTTTGAGCTCATTTTTCTTGTGG
>JBIKPL010000260.1:0-4488 GCA_044357485.1 Cytophagales bacterium | reverse complement strand
AGTATAAGTTTCGACCCAATTTCCTTCTATGTTTGTTGGTTCTACTTTGGTCCATTGCTTAAGTTCAATATGAATTACAACTCCATTATCATTGGAATTTTTTCCATATAACATACAATCAATTCTTTTTTGGGTATAAGGAACTTGATATTCAAAAGTTATATATGAATCTTTAATACCGCTTAACTCAATTAAATTTTTAACAGCTTTTGGAGAGTTTTCCCATGAAACAAATTCACTATCTGTTGCTTTTGAATTTGAGAATGAATTTTGATTATCTCTCATTTTTGACGCAACTTTATTTAATAAAACATCTCTAAAAAAAACATCCTGATGTTCACTATAAATAACCTTTCTATTGACTAAACTCATAATTCGTTGTATTTTTTTGCCGTGCCTTTGGATTTATCTACTGGATATTTTTCGCCATTTCTACTTATTTTTTCTAATACAATTTTTTCAACATCTAAATTTAGTTTATCTGCCAATAGCAAAGCATAAGCAAATACATCTGCTAATTCTTCTTTAAGTTTATCAGCGTTTGCATCTTCATGATTTTTCCAAAGAAATTGTTCTAATAATTCATTTGATTCAATACTTAAAGCGATAGATAAGTCTTTTGGATTGTGAAATTGATTCCAATCTCTTTCGTCTCTAAATTTAGTTAATTCGTTTATTAAAAATTGAGTTTGTGTTTTTGCGAAGGGTTCTCTTTTTATAAATAGGACAAATTCTTCTTGATAGCCATGAGGAGAAAGTGAAACTGGATATTTATCATATGAATAAACATCATTATTTATTTCTGTTATTTCTATTGTTTCATAACCATTACCAATTAAAAATTTATTTACATTTATGAGCATCTCTTCTAAAGAATCCATGCTTTGAAATGTTTTACAAAACAAAGTTTCATCCATCAAAAAACCGCCATAAAGCTTACATCCTTCTTCAGTGTTGGGAAAATAATCTCTTAACATAAATAGTTCTTTATAAAAGTTATATGTTTAATTTAGATGCCATTTTATACTCTTCATCAAAAGGAAGTTGTAATTCATGCAATACTTCTGGTAGTGCCAAAGCCCAACTTACATAATAATATGCTATTATATGATAACCTGAAAATAACTTATTAGGAATAGAATTTAATCTGTAGTTATCTTCATCTGGTCTGTAACCATGAGCACCTTGCATAGCAATTTCAAAAGCAATTTTTTTAATTACTTCTTTATTCATATTTTTAAAATATTGTAATGCGTCAACCATAAACATCACAACAGCCATATTAAGTCCAATTTCTTTTTGACCATCGAGAAATGTTTTCATTTCACGTTCTTTTATAGGGTCTTTTTCATTAACACTAAATGGGTCTTTTTCTAAGTCTTCAATAAAATCATCAACATTACTTCTTTTTCTATGTTGATTTTCTCCAATAAGCTCAAAATATTCATTTAGTTTTAGGTCATCAGCCCAATGTTGAACCAATTCATATTCTTCTGCAGGTTTTCTGTCTTCTTTGTATTCAAGATATTCTTGATAGAATTTATTAGCTGTATCTAACTCTATTTTAGAGGCATTATATTCACTAATGAAATCAACAGCAAATAAATCTTTAAATTGAAAAGCCCCAACTAAATTATATATTTTAGTTTTTGATACAACCTCTTTAGGCGTCAATTCAAGAATTTGTTTATCTGTAACTGCTTTTAATCCGTCTTGCACCAAATTTAATAGAGAAACAAATTGATAAGGTCTTAAGTTAGGGTATTCTAAATACAAATAGTTTTCAATAAAAAGGTCTAAAGGAGCATTGAATATTTGCGAGTTAATTCCATCAAAAAGACTTGATTTATAGATATTAATATTCTCATTAGATATACCTCTTTGTTTTAGTTTATTCAGTGAAGGTTCGATACTTTTTAAAAATTTATTTTTATGCTGCTGAGTTGAAGTGAACAATAAATTGTTTTCTTCTTCTTGTGCTTCTAAAACAAAATCTAAATGGACTAATTCGTGCATTATTAAATGCTCATATGCGGAAACAGTCTCTTTAAATTTTATTATGTGTTTTTCTCTATTATGATTTTCAGCAAATTCAATTTTAGCTGCAGTAGGGATTGATTCATCTTTAACAATATCTATTTCAACACCTCCTTTTTCTTCTAATATTGCCCGATATTTTCTGAAAATATTTTTTCCATTGTTTTCTTGAAAAATCTTATTTGCAATTTGACATGCCCCTTCAACCCCTTTTTTATAAAAGAAATCATTTTTCTTTGAATACTTAGCGGTTTGAATAAAGCTATAAAATGACGAATTTAAATCTCCTTCTTCATCCACAATTAATGCAAGTGCATAATGAGTGTTGGGGTATTTAGGGTCTATACTCAGGGCTTTATAAAAATATTTTTTAGCTTCTTCAAATTTATTTTGGTGAAGTAAATTAGCACCTATATTATTGATTGTAATATTATCATTTGGCTTAGCAATTAAAGCTTGGTCATAATACTTCATAGCAGTATCAATGTCGTTCCTGTGTTTTGCAAAGATATTACCCATCATTATCAATGCGTATGCATTTTTAGAATCCCATCTCAAAGCATCAATCAAACAATTAATTGCATCCTCGCTATCTCCTTCATCCGATAATATTTGACCTAATATTCTATGATACTCTGAATTTGTTGGATTTTGCTCTATTAATTTTATTAAAATTGGCTTTGCTTCTGAAAACTTACTACTCTCGCAAAAAGAAATAACTTTTATAAAATCATTTTCTTGAGAACTTATTGAGATAATATCTATATCGATTATAACAAAACCATTGTCAATTACAACATTGGGTTTATATGGACCAAACGTATAATATTCTTCTAACACCTCTATTATATGCCTATTGTCTTTAATATCTGGAAATATTGTATATAAAAAATCGTCTATCTTGTGAATTATTTTCATAAAAATGTAAATTGTGTAATTTGATTTCTCTAAGAGAATTTTAATTTTTTCAAATATAAGTTATTAAGATAATAAAGTTTCATATAAAATGGCTCTTAATCTCTACTTGAACACTAGGTTTAAGAAAATGGCTTTCAAACAATTTCCATTTTTCAGAAATGGTATTTTTGTTTTGGGCTTTTAGATACTTAGAAATTACTGATTTTTGAAATAGGGGCATAGTGTTTACTGTTTAAACTACTAAAAGTAAAAGAAGTTTTTTTATTCATTCAAAGGTATTTGAATTAATAAGAAACTATTTTAAATTCCTGCTTTTTTTAACCTTGAATATTGTTTGCTTTTATAAATCAATAATCCTGATAACAAAAGAATTACAACTGGTTCCAATATCACAAAAAGATAAATGTTTAATTCTTCATAAGTGCATCCTAATTTGTGAGCATAAAAGTCAATACAACTGCAGCACCAATTAAAAAAATCATTCATTGAATCTTGGCGGAATAAATCAGAGTATAATTCTGATGCAGATTTGTATTTTTTCATTATTAGTTAATTACACTTTGTTATTGCAGTTTAAAAATCTAAAAGTAATAAAAAAAATTTATAAAATTTTCAAGCGTAACCTACCTTGTGTCAAAACCCCCACTAATGCTGAGTGATTACAGCACCCCTCTGGTGTTGTGTTAAACAATAAATTCTGGCTGGAAATAATTACTTAAGGTGAAAGCTAAGTGTTGCTCCGGAGAAAATATTGTTTTGTCACTAAAATGTTTAACTCAAAAAAACAAGTAAAAAAATGGTAAGAATTTCAAATTACATTAAAAGAACAACAGAGCAAGGAAAAGTATTCTTTACTCTAGAATTACAAGGTGGGGTTGAAATAGTAAAATCCCAAGAGACAGGTAAAAGTTATATGACAGCCAGAAAAGCATCTATGTCGTGCACATTTGATGAGCTAACTTGTCAATCTCTAATTGGAACAGAACTCCCAGGATCAGTGAGAAAAGTAGAGTGTGAAGAGTATTCGTATACGATTAAGGATACTGGAGAAATCATTACACTTTCACACAGATTTGAATATGTAGAGCAGGAAACTCCAACCTATTCTCCTGAGAAGAGTACAACTACCATTGAAGAGTTTATGTCTAAAGCCCCTGTTGGCAATGCATACTCTACTAATGGTCAGTTAGTCCATTAACCAAATCTAATTTTGTCCAAAATTTATAAGCTATCTATATAGTACAATATAAATTTTGGACATTTTTTATTTTAAACATTAAAAAAATGACAACAGAAACAATATCAATACCTCAAGAAGTAGCCGAAATAAAAATATCCTATAGCACTGCCAATACTCCTAAAATAAAAATTACTTCTGTAGATAAAGCATATCAGTTACTATTATCATTATGGGATTTAGATACCATTGAATTGCAAGAAGAGTTTAAAGTATTGCTGCTTAATAGAGCTAATGAAGTGCTTGGAATTTATCCATTATCTAGAGGGGGAATTACAGGTACGGTCGTAGATTCT
>JBIKPL010000258.1:0-4530 GCA_044357485.1 Cytophagales bacterium | reverse complement strand
AAGAACACAACATTTTAGGAGGTTTAGGAGAATCTATTGCAGGTGTTTTAGCACGTCAATTGCCTACCCCTATTGAAATGGTAGCAGTAAACGACACCTTTGGTGAAAGTGGTGAACCAGCCCAATTAATGGAAAAATACGGACTAAGCGCCAATCATGTCGTAGCCGCTGTAGAAAAAGTGATGTCAAGAAAATAGTAACCTAACGTTATTTGTAGCGTAAAAGAAGCTACTTGATTGCCATCGCGTAATTAAGTAGCTTCTTTTAGTTTAGAGTTATCAGTTTAGGGTTAAGAGTTCTAAGCAAAAAACACTAAACACTGAACTCTAAACTGATAACTAGAAAGCATTGGAAGACATCGTATTAATACAACAATTTCAAAATGAGCAAACCAAAAACTATGCTTTTAACCTTATCGTTAAAAAGTATCAGCAAAAGGTATATTCGCTCACTAGAAAAATGGTGATTGACCACGATGATGCCAATGATTTAACCCAAGATACTTTTATCAAAGTTTGGAATAACCTTCAAAATTTTCGTCAAGACGCTCAACTTTTTACCTGGATTTACAGAATTGCTACCAACGAATGTTTGAATTTTTTAGCAAAAAAAAGAAGAAAATTCTTTATCCCTATCGTTGATGTAGAAGCCCAACTTTCGAGTTATGTAGACCAAGGCAAATATATTACTGGTGACGAAATTCAAATCAAATTACAAAAAGCCATCTTAACGTTGCCGGAAAAACAAAGACTGGTTTTTAATATGAAATATTTTGAAGAGCTTAAATATGAAGAAATCTCTGAAATCGTTGGCACCTCGGTTGGCGCATTAAAAGCCTCGTATCATATTGCCGTAAAAAAAATTGAAGAATATATCAATCACGATTAAACCTTTATTCCTAAAACGCATCTCAATAAAGCATGAAAAACAAAAGCAAAATATTACTTTCTGATCTCCCCAAGGATATTCAATGGAATACTCCTGAAGGGTTTCATGAGCAATTGAGCCAAAATATCATGCGACAAACAAGCAACAATGTACTTGAATCATTAAAATCATCTACACAAGCATTTACAACACCCCTAGACTACTTTAATGACCTAGAACATGACATTATCAGTTATACCTCAAACCTTGATTTAGAACCTACATTTATTCAAAAATGGCAAGAAAAACACAAAGCGTTAAAAGATGAAGTGTTTTTCTTAACACCTGAACGCTACTTTGATTTATTGCCTGCTAAAATTCAACTGGCAATATTTAAACAAAAAAGCAATTGGAAATCAAGTTTTGCAACATTATTCATGCAATACTTTTGGAAACCGGTACCCTTAATTGCTACAGGACTTTGCCTATTGATGACTATTATGGTTTTCGATAAAGTGGCTAACAACCCTATAAAAACAACTTTAGCATCCTCAAACACAACCAATACGGTACAAGACATTCCTTCAGTAGAAATCGTTGCCTATTTGGCGGCAGAAGATAACAATCAATTTGAAGTAGTGGAATTGGCCTCCAATAGTAAAATAAATACCGCAGATGTGTTTAAAAGCACTGACCTTAAAGTAGATCAAAAAACAATTGAAGAAACTATTTCTAGTGAAGACATTGAAGAATTGACATTAGAAGAATTATAATGAAAAGAATCGTACTATACATATTGACATTTATAGCTTTTACAGGCAGTGCTTATGCTCAAAATCCTGGGAATCGCGAAAAAATTGAAGCCGCTAAAATAGGCTTTATCAGCGATAAATTAACCTTAAGCGCAAAACAAGCCCAATCCTTTTGGCCTACTTATAATGAGTATTCCGCTAAGAAAAAAGAAATTCGCAAAGCCATCAATTTATTGAAAATTGAAAATAGCGATAACGAATCGGATGCAGAAATCATTGAAGACATAAAAAAAATCAATAACTATAAACAAAAAGAAGTTGATGTAGAAAAAGAATACGTCGATAAATTTTTAGCCATCATCGCACCAAAACAATTGGCAGATTTATACAAAGCAGAAAAACAATTTACCAAAATACTGCTCGACAAACTTAAAGATGACAAAAAATAGAGATTACTTTAATCTCTATTTTTATAATTTTTCAGATCTTTCTCCTTAATACTTGAAATTTCATGTATAATATTAGCATCAACACTATTGACAAATTTGTTCATGGCAAATTCGATAAAATGTTCTGTAGTATAAAAGTAGATTTTTTGTTTCGTTTCTTTAAAAAACTCTTTCAATAATTCTCTTTTAGCAATGGGCTTATTCTTGATAGAAGAACGCTCCCACCAATCTTCTTTCATATCGTCGGTAATCAGAATTACAGGTTTATTTTGTTTTTTTGCTTCTTCAATAATTTGAAACCACATGATCAAATCGCTATACACTACATGTTCATCATTGGTTTTTTCACCCTGACGAGGCACATACCCTGGAGCAATTTCTTTTAAATAGCGTTCTCTTCCTATTTCAAAAATATCTTCAAGCTTATCATCCGAATAAGCATCACTTATTTTATTGTCATCAAAAATACCTGTCAATTGGTCCATGATTGGATCAGCTTGGTTATAATTTTGTTGGTTATTTTGAAGCTTTTCTAACTCTACCGATATTGTTTCTAAAGACTGGTCAAGGTGTTTTCTTATGATATCAATCTCCATGTGAGAATACTTACTATATCCATTCAATTCTTGATGAATTTCCCCTTCTTTCTTTTTCAAGAAATCTCGAATTGTTTTATAAACAATATCTTGAGATTGAATAATGCCCTGCCTATTACGATGAAAACGATAAGCAGCTTCATTGGTCATTTTCGTACGAAATGAAATATTCTCTAATATTTTAAAAAAAGTATTTCTTGTATTAGGAGAATATCTGTAGAGATTAAGTAAAGCATTGGAATCAAAAGTAAACATACACTTAATCCATGCTTCATTTATTTCTTGTTCTGAAGGATTGTAGTATTCAAAAAACTTATTTTTCATTGTATAGAATTATGATTTTTTCAAATTTATAAACAAATCATGTTTTTACCACATAAGTTTGGACTTATTTACAAAAGCATTTATGCCTTTTAAACAATCGTCGCTACTTCTCGCTTTAGCATTACACAAAGCCGCATAGGTTAATGCTTCTTTTATAGGCATATGTTGTACCTCTGCCATCATTAATTTGGTTGTACCCATGGCTTCAGCCGAATTTTGAATACATAGTTGATGGGCTATTTCAAACACTTTTTCTTGGATAATAGTCTTATCAAAAACCTGAGTTACCATGTTAAAGGCAATTCCTTCTTCCGCTGAAATTAATTTCCCCGTTAAAAGTAGTTCTTTGGCCTTGTTTTCCCCAATTTTTCTAATCAAAAAGGTCATCACTATGGCAGGAATAAACCCTATTTTCACTTCAGGATAGCCAAATTTCGCTTCCGGTACGGCATAAACCAAATCACAAACATTGGCTAAACCGCATCCTCCAGCAATGGCATGACCTTCTACTTGGGCTATCACAACTTTGGGTAAAAAATATATCAACTCAAATAAAGCTTTCAAGGCATTCGAGTCTTGAAGATTTTCTTCAAATGAATTTTGTTGCAGTTGTTGTAAACTTTCTAAATCTGCTCCCGCACAAAAAGCATCACCAAGGGCATTGATAACGATTACTTTAACCAACTCATTTTCAGCAGCAGCAGCTATCGCTTGTTTTAAATCAATAACCAGTTGACTATTTAAAGCATTTTTTTTTGTAGGCCTATTTAAAGTAACATAGGCAACTCTTTCTTTTATCTCCGTAATTACAAGCATACCGACCTATTTTGAATTGATTTAAAATTACTCCCCTACTACAAAAGCTCCTTTCGTATACATATTATGAACTAAAATGTTTCGTGACGACAAATATTTTTCCAAACGATAGGCATAAGCAGCAGCATTTGACTTGTCGATAATCACCTTGGAATGAGGATAATGTTGTACGATTAATTGCCAATCAATTGCGGGGTTGTTGATCAATTGTAAATATTCAATTTTTTGATCAAACAATGGTAATTTATCTGATTTTATTATGAGCAACTTCGCTACTTTCAAGTTAATCAATTGATAACCAATCGAATCAGATGTACAATTAAGTAGTTTATTTTTACTTTGTAAGCATTTATCAAGTTGATTTACCCCATGGCTATTCAAAAAATCTCTCATATTTTTTTTCGTATAATTGTCTATTGGCTTACCAAAATACATTTTACTTTGTTGTCCTTTTATAACAAGAAGTAGTGAATTATTTTTTATCGAATAGGCGACGAGCACACATTGTTTGTGGTATTTCCAAAACATCAATGTCCTAACACTCCAACCTAGCACCAACACCAATAATGTCAAATACAAAAAATATAGCTTGCCAAATTTTAAATATACAAGCATTACTATCATCAGTAGGTATAACAGTAGGCATTCTAAAGATGTAAAAGACACATCACTGAGACTCCCATATTTATAATTGCCAATACTCAATGCAATATAATTCATCAACCA
>JBIKPL010000257.1:0-4534 GCA_044357485.1 Cytophagales bacterium | reverse complement strand
GAAATTTTAACTCCGATTCAGGCTCATTATGAGGATATTATCAATAGGCCAAAAGTGATTAAATATGTCGCTGAATTAAGAAAATTAATCAAGACCATCTCACGCAAAAAATACCAAATAGAACAAGCCGTTACTATCGTTAATAATTTAGCCCAAGGGGTACAAATCACGGCTTTGTTGGCTCAAATCGAGGAACAAAATCAGGCCAAGTTGATGGCCCAGTCAGCACAGGATATTGCTGTTGTCTACAAAGAAAAGGTGCCTAAAGGCGAAACAAAAAGAATTACTTTGGCCATGTTTAAAGCTGGGCAATTGGTGGTCGACATCGCAAGGGAACGAAATTTGTCTGTCGGTACCATTGAGACACATTTAGATTCTTTTATTCCAACAGGAGAAATTCATGCAAAAGAATTGATGGATAGCATCAAATACGACAAGGTCTTAGAAATAATCAGCCAAAATCCCGATAAAACCAATACCGAAATCAAAGAAATGTTAGGCGATGATTATTCCTGGGCCGAAATTCGTTCGGTAAGAAATCAGTTTAAATTAACCGAAGTGGGATAACAATGGTAAAGGTTTGGCCTGAATTTTAGGATACACTTTATTTATTAATGGCTACTTTTTTCAAGATGGCTTCCACAATTTGACGCGAACTTACCCCATCTGCTTCGGCTTCGTAATTTAAGATTACCCTATGATTGAGAACATCTAAGGCTACTTCTTTGATATCTTCGGGTAATACATAATCTCTTTGGTTAAAGAATGCGATGGCTTTGGCTGCCAAATTTAAATTGATAGAGGCACGAGGAGAAGCACCATATTGAATATATTCTGCCTCTTCTTTTAACCCATATTCTTTAGGATTACGGGTGGCAAAAATCAATTCAATAATGTATTTTTCAAGTGATTCTGAAATGTTTACTTTGTTGATTTCATCTCTAATGGCAAAAATGTCTTCTTTGGTAATCAACGATCTTATTTCTGGCTTAAAAGTCATGTTCGACATGCGTCTCATTACCTCTAATTCTTCTTCTTTGTTAAGGTAATCGACATATACTTTCATCATAAACCTATCGACTTGTGCTTCGGGTAAAGGATAGGTACCTTCTTGATCAACAGGGTTTTGGGTGGCCAAGACTAAAAATGGCATGTCTAATTTATAGGTCGTCTCGCCAATGGTGACTTGTTTTTCTTGCATACATTCTAGCAAGGCCGATTGTACTTTGGCTGGCGAACGGTTTACCTCATCAGCTAAAATAATATTGGCAAAAACAGGTCCTTTTTTAACTTCAAAAATACCATCTTTTTGATTGTAAATCATGGTACCAATTAAATCGGCCGGAAGCAAATCGGGGGTAAACTGAATTCTATGGAAATTTAAATCTAATACTTTAGACAAGGTGTTTACCATCAGCGTTTTGGCCAATCCAGGGACACCTTCTAGCAATACATGGCCATTGGTAAATAAGCCAATCAATAAACGGTTTACCATGTATTGTTGCCCGACAACCACTTTTCCTACTTCAGTAATTACACTATTGATTTTTTCTCTAAGAAGGTATGTTTTTTCAATGTCAGTAATCTCGGCCATGGTTTTGTGTTTTTATTATCCGCGCAAATTACCATTTTTTAAATACAAAAAACACCGCCAGCACAAGAAATGCAAAACCGACTGCATGATTCCAAGCCAATTTGTCTGTTTTAAACACCAAAAGTACCACTAAAGTAAATACAAGTATAGAAATTACTTCTTGAATGACTTTGAGTTCAAACAATGAAAATGGTCCACCATTTCCTTTGTAACCCATTTTGTTGGCCGGTACTTGAAATACGTATTCAAAAAATGCCAAACCCCAACTCAATAAAATGATTCCAAAAATTCCCCATTTTTGCAGTGAAGAAAATTTTTTCAAATGCAAATGGCCATACCAAGCAAAAGTCATAAAGGTATTGGAAAGGATGAGTAGTAAAATCGTGTATAGTCCGTTCATTGTATCGTCTTTAATGGTAGAATTTTACAAAGGTAGATTGTTGGTTTCTTTACAAAGATTCGTTTTATCTTAGAGATTTAAAATTAGTTTTGTTATTTTTGAAAAAATAGTTAACACATGGCACAAGTAATTGCAATCATAAATCATAAAGGAGGAACAGGTAAAACCACCACAACGGTTAATTTAGGAGCTGCGTTAACAAAAAAAGGCCATAAAGTTTTGTTGGTTGATTTAGATCCACAAGGAAGTTTAACTTACCACATGGGTATTAAGGGTCCTTCATTTAGCATCGCCAACGCTTTGTTGAAAGAATCAAAAATTTCTGACATCATGCACGAGCGTGAGGGAATGATGATTGCGACCTCTAATAGTGCCCTGTCTGATGCAGAACTTACCATTGCACACGCCACCGGACGAGAAAGATTTTTGATCAATGCGCTTCAAGAAGTGTTGCCTCAATTTGATTATGTTTTAATTGATTGTCCTCCAGCCATTTCTATTTTGAGTATCAATGCTCTTGTAGCAGCCGATAAAGTGATTATTCCGATTAAACCAGAAATATTAAGTTTAGAAGGCGTTCGTTTAGTGAAAAATACCATTGATAAAGTGAAATCGGTATTTAATCCTTCCTTAACTATTGTAGGCGTTTTGCCTGTGATGTATAACAATGCGAAAGGCTTTTTCAGTGGAAAATCAAAAGCACAAAAAGAAAATGACCACGTCATTCATTTGTTAAAAGCAGAACTTCAAATTCCTGTTTTTAATACCACCATTAGTGCTGACGTATTGGCCATGCAAGCCCCCTCTGAAGGCCAATCACTTTTTAGGTTTGCCCCCAAATCTAGGTTGGTAAATGAATATGAAAATTTTACCCTTGAATTATTAGCAAAATTATAAAAGGAAGGGTAAAGATTTTTTTTTGTTTAATATTTTTTGTATCTCATTAAACAATGGAGTATTGAAATTATAGTTCATCTCATTTGTTTATTGCTATTTTTTATTGTTGTAAGGGCAATTTTGAATTTAACTTACTTAAAGTTCTGATTGTAAAGCCTCTCAATAAAATGCAATTTTTTTTTTTTGTTTTCTAAACTTTTACCAATATGCCCCGTACAAGCTAAGGCAGCGATTTGATATATCTTTATTTGATCATGCTCAGCACTTCATATTATTTCAACAACTATCTCTATTATGAATCAAGAAGACGACTTAAAAAAAGACTCCTTATTTTCTTCATCAGCTCCTCAAGTGAGCAACGTAAGTTCAATACAAGACGAGGCCACTATCAAAGATTTAAAAGCTAAGTTGCTTGAAACAGAGACTCAGTTAGAAAAACAAAGGTTTCAAGCGCAGCAAAATCAAGAAGAATTAAAAGCACAAGAAGAAGAGCTTCGCCAAAATATGGAAGAAGTGCTTGCCACCCAAGAATCGGTGGAAAGAGAGCTGAAGAAAAATAAAGAAATTTTAGATGGTTGTATTGATGCCATTGTAACGATAGATCAAACCAACACCATTCAGTACATGAACCCATCAGCAGTGAAGCTTTGGGGATATGCACAAGAAGAAATGTTAGGGCGCCCATTGGTAGATATGATTCCTCAAACACATCGTACTGCACATGCCAATGGGGTGAATAATTACTTAAAAACCGGTGAGAAAAAAGTGTTGGGTGCTGGACGTGAAGTTCAAATTTTAACCAAAGACGGTCGTTTAGTAGATGTTTTATTGACCCTGAGTGAAGCCAATCTTGGCAATGGGGAAAGAATTTTTACGGCTTTTGTAAAAGACATCACTGCACAAAAACTTGCTGAAAAAGATAGAGAAACACAACAAAGAGAACTTGACGTTAGGTTAAGGGTAATGGACCAAACAAGTTTGGTTTCTGAAACTGACTTAAGAGGGGTGATAACCTACGTGAATGATAAGTTTTGTGAAGTGTCTGGCTATCCTCGTGAAGAGGTAATGGGTAAACCACAAAACTATGTGCGTCACCCTGATATGCCTAAAGAAGTTTTCAAACAAGTTTGGGAAACTATTCAAGCAGGTAAAATATTCAGGGGAATTGTAAAAAATAAGAAAAAAGATGGTACACCTTACTATGTGGATGCGGTAATTGCACCCATTGTAGATACAGAAGGCAAACCTGTAAAATACATCGGTGTTCGTTACGATATTACGGCTGATGAAATTGCACGTCAACGTACCAATGGTATCATCAATGCCATCGATAGTTCTTTTGCCATGATTGAATTTGATACCAAGGGGAATGTGGTGAAAGCGAATGCTAATTTTTGCAGTACCCTTGGCTATGCCGAGCATGAAATTATAGGCAAACACCATAAAATGTTTTGTACCGATAAGTTTGTTAGCTCTCCTGAATACGCACAAATGTGGGCGGATTTGAATGTTGGGAAATCATTTTCAGGTCAATTACAACGTGTACACAAAACGGGTAAAGATGTTTGGATTCAGGCTACCTACTCACCTATAAAAGATGAAATGGGCAGGGTTACTGGCGTGGTGAAAATTGCCACCGATAT
>JBIKPL010000050.1:0-12011 GCA_044357485.1 Cytophagales bacterium | reverse complement strand
GATCCTCTATCCAACTGAGCTACGGAACCATTAATATTTATATTCAAACTGTGACCTTCCCGTTTAAGCGGGATGCTCTATCCAACTGAGCTACGGAACCATTATTATTTATATTCAAACTGTGACCTTCCCGTTTAAGCGGGATGCTCTATCAAAATAGCTGTAGATCAATATTTTTATTCTCAAACTGTGACCTTCTCGTTTAAGCGGGATGCTCTTTCTAAAAAGCTACAGATCATTATTTTTAAAATTAAAGAATAATTACCTTTTCAAGTGAAATATTCAATACCATTACAATCATTAATTATATTGGATTACAAAAGTGCAATTATATTTTATATAAACCAAACAAAAACACAAATAACATCAAATTCACTAAGATAAATCAGAAGAAATTTTAATGCTTTGTTTTTGTTTTTTACTATGCTTAAACCATAAATAACCTAATACACCAAAAATTAGATAAGGAATTACCATTAAATAGATAATACCCGTATTTAACCCTGCGCCAATTTTAGATTTATCATTTTTAGCATTACTCTCTAAAGTAGCTTTACACATGGCACATTGAGCATTTACAACGATTGGAGTAAGCATTTGCAAACCAAAAAACAATACGAATACAACTACGATATGCTTCATTTTAACGCTATTAAATTAACACAAATATACATTAAACTATACTGTACCTATTCCCTAATACTAAATATAATAAGGACTAATTAACAAATAAACGATAACGCCTGAAATAGAAACATATAACCAAATAGGCAATGTCCATTTAGCAATAGCCTTATGTTTAATTAATTGACCGGTGATCGCAAAATAGATGGTTAATAAGACCAAAGGAACGATAACAATTGCCAATACAATGTGAGATAATAACAAAATTAAATAAATAGATTTAACAAGTCCTGCCCCACCGAAAACAGTATGTTGTGCTTGAAAATGATAAATAACATAGGAAACCAAAAACAAAGAAGATAACGTAAAAGCAGAAAACATCGACAGACGATGAAATACTACATTTTTCTGCTTGATAAAATAGAAACCAGCCAGTAAAGCAATAGCAGTAGCACTATTAAGCACAGCATTTAACTTGGGTAAAAAGCTTACATTAATATCACCTAAACCACCCGTTTGTGGAATAGAAAACAAAACCGCAACAACAATAGGTATCGCTACAGATAACAAACCAATAATTGCTAAATAAACATTATTATGCTTTACTGTTTCAATTGATTTATTGTTCATATTCATGTAATAAAACTTTAACTTCTGTAATTAATCGATCAACTTCTTTAGGATTTGTACCATCGTAAAACCCTCTTATTATATTATTTTTATCAACTAAAATTAATTTATCACTGTGAACAAATTCTTCTCCACCTAAAGGATCATCTAAAGCAGAAATTTTAAAGCCTTCTTTAGCCACTTTATAAAGGGAGTCTTTATTGCCTGTTAAAAAGTGCCAAACCAAAGGATTCGCTTTATATTTAGTCGCAAATGAAGCGAGCACCTCAGGGGTATCGTTTTCAGGATCTACAGTAAATGACACCAATTGAACATCTTTAAAATCGGCCAAAGCAGACTGCACACGAGTCAATTGTGTGGACATCACAGGACAAATACTTGGACACCTAGAAAAGAAAAAATCAGCTATAAAAACTTTTCCTTTCAGCTGAATAGAACCAAATTTTTTATTGTCACTGGCAACAAATTCAAATGGAGGAACTTGATGAAAAATAGTGTCGTATAGCAATTTACCATCCACAGATTTCTCAACAACATCTATAGGAACCATTTTAGGTAATGTATAATGATTATTACCAAATGATTTTAAAAACAAATAAACAAAGGCCGGTACTAATAAAATAATTATTAGTAAGCCGGCCTTAATATAATTCTTCATCGAAATATTATCTAAAGAAATGATGCATTGCTAAGGTATAATGTCCTTCAATCAATAATGCTAATATTAACCACATGATAAATAATGTAGGAAATACAATGACAGAAATCAACATTTTAGCTTCATGTTTTAAGTGCATAAAATCAGCTACAATGTAGAATGCTTTCACTAATGTTAATGAAACAAATATAGTTACCACAACATAATGATTTAAATTCAAAACATTTGGCCCTTTTGTAAATGCAATTAAAAATTCAAAAGCAGTAATGGCAGACAAGATCCAAAAGGTTTTAAAAATCCAGGCAGTTTGTGGTGCAGGAATTTCTCTAACAGGTGAATTTGAATGGGAGATATGACCGTGACTAGACATAATATTATATTTATAAGGAATGAATAACTAAACTAAATAGAAGAATGTAAATACAAACACCCAAACTAAATCAACAAAGTGCCAATAAAGACCTACTTTTTCAACCATTTCATACGATCCTCTTTTTTCATACACACCAAATACAGTGTTAAAGAAAATAAGAATGTTTAAGATAATACCACTAGTAACGTGTGTACCATGAAATCCTGTAATAAAAAAGAACAAGTCAGCAAAAGCAGGAGGACCATAAGGATTACTTATTAAAGACGCAGTATGACCATCAATACCAGCAATAAAGATTGACCATTCCCAAGCTTGACTACCAACAAATATTAAACCACCAAGAATTGTCCAAAGCATCCATTTTTCGACTGCTTTTTTATCCATACGTTGTCCAGCTTCAACAGCTAAAACCATCGTTACAGAACTGGCAATCAAAACGAAGGTCATAAAACCAACAAATACTAATGGAGCATTGATATGCCAAAAAGGAATATGTGTAAATACATGTTCAGGAATTGGCCAAGCATCAACACTACTAAAACGAATCATTCCGTAGGTTATAAGTAATGCTGAGAATGAAAAGGTATCCGATACAAGGAAAAACCACATCATCAACTTTCCGTAACTCGCTCTCAATGGCTCGAATCCACCACCCCACAATGTTTTTGAATCAACTTCTGAATGAACTGCTGACATAATAAATTTAAATTAATGATACATGAATAGAAATACAAACAAATATAACCACAACACTCCAAGAAAGTGCCAATACGTAGCACACAACTCCAGTATAATTATATTTTTAGCACTTATTTTATTATTATTTACTTTATACAAGGTAACTAATAAATACAATAAACCAGTAATAATATGAAAGGCATGCAATCCGGTTAACACATAAAAGAATGACCCTCCAGGATTAGCAAAAGCAAAGAACACTTTTTGATCTACCAATTCATTCCAAGCCATAAATTGTGTATACCCAAACGTAATACCGAGTAATAAAGTTATAACAACACCCCTATTAACGTTAACCGTATTTAGTTTTTTAGCGGATAAATAAGCCAAATGCATTGAAATACTACTCAATACAATAACACCAGAAGAAATCCACAAAGCAGTTGGCAAGTCGTAAATAATCCAATTCCCTTCAGCACGTCTAACAAGAAACGCACTTGTAAGGGAAGCAAAAATCATTACAATACTTACTATAAATAACCAAAGTGCAAATTTCTTTGGATTCATGCCTGTTTCTGTATTCGATATATTTGTAGTGGTCATAGATTAGATTTTATCAAATACTAAAGCAATTTGAACTACTGGCAAATAAATAAAAGAACCAAACATCAACTGCATCGCAGCTTTTTGAGAACATTCTTTCATTAAATAAATATTTTGAGCTAAGAATAATACACCAGCTAAAGTAGTAATAACGGCTGAATTAATTCCAGACATTCCAAATAAATAAGGCAACAATCCAAGTGGAATTAAACACAAGGAATAAATCATAATTAAAAATGCGGTATTGGCATCTTTTGCACCACCTGAAGGCAATAATTTGAAGCCCGCTTTTTTATAATCATCATCTAATACCCAAGCTATAGCCCAGAAATGTGGAAATTGCCAAACAAATTGAATTCCAAAAATCAAGAAAGCTGCAAATGTGAAATTACCAGAGGAAGCCACCCAACCAATTAAAGGAGGCAGCGCACCAGGAATAGCGCCTACAAAAACAGCTATTGGACCTTTTCTTTTTAATGGCGTGTAAACAAAGCCATATAAAATAGAAGAAATAACTGTCAATAAAGCGGCTAAAACATTGGTATATGTCACCATTAAAAACAAACCTATAGCTCCGATAATAAAACTAAAGATTGTTGCTTCAGCTATAGATAAACGATGAGTTGGCAATGGTCTAGCCATTGTTCTTTTCATTAATTTATCTAAATCCTTTTCAATAATTTGGTTAATGATATTAGATGAACCAGTTATTAAAAAACCACCAATGGCAAAAGCAGTAAGTTTAAACCAATCAATATGCCCCGTAGAAGCCAACACAAATCCTATTCCACCAGAAAAGGCTACAAGAAATGATAATCTAAACTTCAAAAGCTCAAAATAAGCTTTGAATTTAGCACTAGCAAAACTAAATGTAGATATAGAAATAGAGTTTGATTGCATTGTTATGATCTAAACAACAGTTTATTTAAAGGATAAGAAAGCAGTTCAACACTGCTTTCTTGCAATATACATTTATGCTTTCTCTTCTAAAGCCAATTCCTTTTCAAAAGGCAAATTAGATTCAGGTGTTTGAGAAAGAGGAACATGTTGCATAATAAAATCTTCGCTAGCACCTGGTTTACTATAGTCATAAGGCCATCTGTAAACATGAGGAATAGCACCTGGCCAGTTTCCATGACCTGGATTAATTGGCGTAGTCCATTCTAAAGTATTAGAAGACCAAGGATTTTGTGTCGCTTTTCTACCTTTAAAGATGCTATAGAAGAAGTTAAATCCAAATATCAATTGTGCACATAAAGTAGTGATTGCAGCAATACTGATAAACATATTCAAGTCTCCAAAAGTACTAAATGCTTCATAACTCGTAAATGAATAATACCTTCTTGGGAAACCTGCAATACCGATGTAATGCATAGGGAAGAATACTAAATAAATACCGATAAATGATAACCAGAAGTGGATATACCCTAATTTCTCGTCTAACATTCTACCAAACATTTTTGGGAACCAGTGGTAAACACCAGCCAAGAAACCAAAGAACGAAGCAGAACCCATTACCAAGTGAAAGTGAGCAACCACGTAATAAGTATCATGTAATTGAATATCTAAAGCTGCATTACCAAGTATAATACCCGTAACACCACCAGAAATAAAGAAAGAAACTAATCCAATAGAGAATAGCATTGCAGGCGTGAATACGATATTACCTCTCCATAAAGTAGTAATATAGTTGAAAGCTTTCACAGCAGATGGCACAGCAATAATCAAAGTTAACAACATAAATACAGACCCTAAGAAAGGATTCATACCTGTCACAAACATGTGATGCGCCCATACGATAAAGGATAAGAAAGTAATACCCATCATAGAACCAATCATCGCTTTGTAACCAAAAATTGGTTTTCTAGAATTGGTAGAAATAATTTCTGACGTAATCCCTAATGCTGGCAACAATACGATGTAAACCTCTGGATGACCTAAGAACCAAAATAAATGTTGGAACAAAATTGGACTTCCTCCCATGTTATGCAATGCTTGTCCACCAATATAAATTTCAGATAAGTAAAAACTTGTACCAAAACTTCTATCAAATATCAATAACAAAGCCGCAGAGAATAATACAGGGAATGATAATACACCAATGATAGCAGTTAAAAAGAAAGCCCAAATAGTCAAAGGCAATCTTGTAAATGTCATCCCTTTAGTTCTCATGTTGATAATGGTAGTAATATAATTAATACTACCCAACAAACTTGAAACAATAAAGATAGCCATGGCAGATAACCATAAAGTCATCCCTAAGCCAGAACCAGACATCGCTTGAGGTAAGGCACTTAATGGAGGATAAATTACCCAACCACCAGATGCAGGACCCGTTTCAAGAAATAATGAAATAAACATTAAAACTGAAGAAAGAAAGAAAAACCAATAAGATAGCATATTAAGGAAACCTGAAGCCATATCTCTTGCTCCTACTTGAAGCGGAATTAAGAAATTGGAGAATGTTCCACTTAAACCAGCAGTCAATACAAAGAATACCATAATAGTACCATGCATGGTAACCAATGCCAAATAAAATTCAGGATCTAATTTACCATTTTGAATCCATTCGCCTAACAAAGGTTTTAACCATTCTAAGTTAGCATCAGGAAAGCCCAATTGTAAACGGAATATAGCGGATAAAGAACCACCAATTAATGCCCAAATTAAACCTGAAATCAGGAATTGTTTAGCGATTGTTTTGTGGTCTTCACTAAATATATATTTTGAAACAAAACTTTGTTCATGATGATCGTGCTCATGTTCATCATGATGGTCGTGTGAATCAGCAGTATGAGCGTGAATATCTAAAGTTGCCATAATAAGTTATTACGATGAAGTATTTTATTAATTAATAGATTAGTGAGAAGCAGGAGCTTCTTTTTTCAATGAATCAGTAACTACAGGAGCAACAGTTGCAACAGCAGAAGAATCAGCAATAGTTTTTTCTTCTGATGCTTTTGGAGCAATTGCAAAAGGAACATATTGTCTTAAGTTTTCAGGAATCTTATTCACATAATCAGGATTCGTTTCTAACCAAGATTTTTGTTCTGCATACCATTTTTTATAGTCTTCTTCTTCTTCTACGACTACAATAAACCTCATAGCATAGTGACCTCTACCACAAATTTCAGTACAAGCCAATTCATATTTGAATGTAGGATTACCAGTGATTGCAGCCATTTCAGCCGTTGTATATTTAGGCGTGAAGGCAAAACTAGTAGGCATACCAGGAACAGCATCCATTTTAACCCTAAAGTGAGGCAAGAAAACAGAGTGTAAAACATCTCTTGCTCTAATCTTTAACATAATTTGACGTCCTTTAGGAATATGAATTTCTCTTGGGGTAAAGTCATCAAAATTGTTTTTGTCAGACATATCCATCCCAAATTCATTGGAGTTATCAATTAACCTGAAATTGTATTTACCAATAACACCATCTTTACCAGCATACCTTACTTGCCAAGCAAATTGCTTACCCATAACTTCAATTTCAACCCTATCTTTTTGTAAAGTAGGAGAAGTAATTGCTGACCAGTTTTTGTAACCAAATACCACTAAAATAGTCAATACAATAGCAGGAATAACAGTCCAAACTAATTCTAATTTATGGCTATCAGGAAAGAAAGTTGCTTTGTTTCCTTCTTTGTATTGGTATTTATAAGCAAACCAAAACAATAAGATATGCGTGATAATAAACGCAGCTGTTACAATATAAGTGGTAATCCAAAACAAAGAATCAGTTGCTTCACCATGAAAAGAAGCCGATTTAGGTAAATAAAACTCAGAAGCTTTATCAGAATACCAAAAGAGTAAAATCATTCCTATTGTAAATGAAATAGGAAATAGAATTGCATTAACCTTATTACTCAAAGATACTTTCTTGTTGTAAGTTCCTTTAAGTACAGAAACTAAGCTCTGAACTCTGAATATCAGTAATAAGATAATCAGTATAAGTATCGCAGATACGCCTAATATTAAACCTGTCATAACTTTATAAATTGATTTCTATAGTAATTAAATGTTCTTATTAAATGTTGTGATGTAAACTTTCTTCTAACATCGGGTGATTTTTAGCAACCAATGGTGCTTTAGATAAAGCATTTGCAATCACATAAATGAATATCCCTAAGAACACAAGTGCTGTACCAATTTCTAAAGGTCCAAATCCACTATTTCCTTTTAATGTACCTGGTGTTAACATCATGTAGAAATCTAACCAGTGACCAAATAAGATTGCAATAGATACAATTTTCAAGAAAATCATGTGTCTTTTAGCATCTCTTGTCATCAATACTAAGAAAGGGAAAATGAAATTAATGAAGATATTAAAGAAGAATAAAGCTGTATAGTGATGACCAAACCCTCTAATTCTATCAATAAAATAACCAGTTTCTTCAGGAATGTTGGCATAGAAAATCAATAAGAATTGACTGAACCAGATGTAAGTCCAGAAAATACTGAAAGCAAACATAAATTTACCTAAGTCATGTAAATGATTTTCATTCACAATTGTTAAATAACCTCTTTCTTTTAATAAAACTACAATTAAAGTTACAGCAGCAATTGCAGATACGTGCCAACTAGCAAATACATACCAACCAAACATGGTACTAAACCAGTGTGGGTCAACAGACATTACAAAATCCCATGCTGACATAGAAGAAGTAACACCGAAAATAATTAAGAAAACAGAACACAAAATAGTGTTTTTATGCCAATAAGTATGTGTACCGTTAATGTCTTCTGCTAATGAATTTTTACGAATTAAATTACCCATTAAAATCCATAATCCAAAATAGATTACCATTCTAACCAAATAAAATGGGGTATTTAAGAATCCTGATTTACCAGCAATAATTTTATCATAATGTGGGCTATTAGGATCTGTTAAGCCTTCATGTGTCCAGTGAAATAAGTCGTGGTGACCAAAGAAGAATACGACAATCATCATGATGAAAGCAAAAGGCAAAAATGAACCAAATGCCATAGGTACTCTAATAAAGCCAGCAGACCAACCTGCATAAGCGACATAATTGTAAGCCACAATAAAAATTCCCATCACGGCAATCCCCGTGAAGAAAACAATGTTGTGCCATAAATTAACCCAAAGTCTAGCGGTCCAATGAAATTCAGCATGACCTTCTGCAGCATGACCAGCTGCTTGAACGGCACCATGTGCTTCTTCATGATGTCCACCACCAGACATCACCATATAAATACCTAAGACAAAAAGGACTAAACCTAGACCTATAATTGTAAAGACTTTATTTTTTGCCTTAGAGGTAAAAACAAATCTTTCATCAATTACTAATTTTTCTTCTAACATCATTGTAGTGTAATATTTAACAAATAACTAGGAATAGAATACTATTGATTTTGAAGTGTTTGTACATAATGTACGATTTTCCATCTATCTTCAACACTTACTTGAGAAGCGTGAGACAACATTCTATTTCTTCCAAAAGTAATAGCATGAAATATTTGACCAGCTTTATCTTCTTTCACTCTACCTTTAGAATAAGAAGGAACACCTTTAAATACTTGTCCAACTTCACCATCACCTTGACCTGTTGCTCCATGGCAGTGATCACAGTATCTTTCGAATAAAGCCTTACCTTGTTCAATTACTTGATCAGATTTAGCAATTGGGTTTTCTAAAGTTAATGCACCTGTTTCAAAGTCATCTTTAGTAAGATTATAAATCATTAAATCTTCTTTTGGTGTGTTACCAACTTTAGGATTATAACCGTTGATTTTAATAGTTCCTGCAACAGGCTCACGCATATTCATGTGATGAGGATTGTTTACATTGGTATTATAATCATCTCTTGTAGGATCAGTAACTTGGGATAATCCTTCGTAAGGAACGGAGTGATACATTTGTGATGCATATTCAGTTCCGGGATTATTCGGATCTTTTCTGCAAGAAGACAGAGAAGCAAGAACTGCAGTCCCTATTGAAAGTAAATATACTGTTCTATATAAATTTTTCATTAGTTAAATGCGATTAAAATTCTTTTTGATTTACTTCTGATGCTCCATTTTCTTTCAAAATGCGCGTAATTTCTTCTTCTGATAATTTGTTTTTAGACAAATCGATGGCCATTACAAACTTATCATCTGTACCTCTGATGTCAAACAATTTAGGTTTCACTCCAGGTAATAGGTTACTTACAATTAAGAAAGAAATTACCATACCATAGGCAGAGAATAAAACTGTTAACTCAAAGGTAACAGGAATAAAATCTGACAGAGGGAAATTTGACTTACCACCTATATTCATAGGCCAGTCAAAATACATCATGTAAGAAATCATGGTTAAGGCTGTCAACGTTCCAGTTAAAGCAAAAAGGAAAGCTGCAATATCAATTCTAGATCTTTCATAACCTAGAGCTGTATCTAAACCGTGTAATGGGAAAGGTGAAAATACTTCAAGTATTTTTATACCGCTATTTCTTATATTGCTGATACCATGAAGGACTACATCCTCATCATCAAAAATACCAACCAAGAATTTACCGCTAGTAGCAGACATAATATTATCTATTATTTATTTGATTAATGACTGTGGTTATGATCAGGTTTGTCAGTAGACGATTTCAATACCGCTTTGATCTCAGCCATATTTACTACTGGAAGATACTTTGCAAACAAAAAGAACAAAGTAAAGAACAAACCAAATGTAAAGATATAATCTCCTACGTCGTAAATGGTAGGATAGAACATCGCCCAACTTGAAGGCAAGTAATCTCTATGTAATGAGCTTACAATAATTACAAAACGTTCGAACCACATCCCGATATTTACAATAATAGACAATACGAAAGTAGCTACTAAATTAGTTCTAATTTTTTTGAACCATAATAATTGAGGAGAAATCACATTACAAGTCATCATCGCCCAATAAGCCCAAGCATAAGGACCAGTTGCTCTATTGATAAAGCAATACGATTCATACTCAACACCCGAATACCAAGCAATAAAGAACTCCGTAATATAGGCTACCCCTACTACAGAACCGGTAAGGATAATTACTTTATTCATAGACTCAATGTGAGTCATGGTGATATAATCTTCTAATTTGTAAACCTTACGCGTTACCAACATCAATGTTAATACCATGGCAAACCCAGAGAAAATAGCACCTGCAACGAAATAAGGAGGGAAAATGGTCGTATGCCATCCAGGAATAACAGAGGTAGCAAAGTCCATACTTACAATAGTGTGTACCGAAAGAACCAATGGAGTAGATAAACCTGCAAGAATTAAACTTACTTGCTCATATCGCTGCCAATGTTTAGCAGAACCCGTCCAACCTAAACTAAAGAAGCCATAGCAAGCTTTAGAAATTGGCGTTACAGCCCTATCACGAATGGTTGCTAAATCAGGAACCATACCGATATACCAAAACAACATCGAAACAGAAAGATAAGTGGAGATAGCAAAAACGTCCCATACCAATGGAGAGTTAAAGTTAACCCATAACGAGCCATAAGTATTTGGAAGAGGCAAAGCCCAATGTGCTAACCAAGTTCTACCCATGTGCATCAAAATAAACGAGCCTGCACAGAACACAGCGAAAATAGTCATCGCTTCTGCTGCTCTATTGATGGCTGTTCTCCATTTTTGTCTGAAGAGCATCAATACCGCAGAAATCAATGTTCCCGCGTGACCAATACCTACCCACCAAACAAAGTTAGTGATATCCCATGCCCAACCTACGGTTTTATTCAAACCCCAAACACCGATACCTAATCTCCATGTTTGAAATAATGAAGCTATCCCTAAACATAACATTACAAGTGAAATTCCAAATGCTATAAACCATAGCTTTGTTGGTTTTTCTTCTACACGGCGTGCAATATCATGCGTTACATCATGATATGATTTTCCGCCTAGTACTAATGGTTCTCTTACTGATGAAGTTACATGCATAACTTTGACTATTAAATCTATTAAGCTTTAGTGTTTCTAATTTTAGCAAGGTAGGATACTGAAGGATTCACATTAATCTCTTCAAGTACGTGGTAAGCTCTACCTTCTTTCTCTACAGATAATAATTTGGCGATATTACTTGCCGCATCATTCATATCACCAAACACAATAGCATCTGTTGGACATGATTGAGAACAAGCCGTTTCAATTTCACCATCTATTGGTCTTCTGCTTTCTTTTTTAGCATTCAATTTACCTTCTTGGATACGTTGAACACACATAGAACATTTTTCCATTACCCCACGTGCACGTACGGTTACATCTGGGTTCAAGACCATTTTACCAACAGAGTCATTCATATTATAATCGAATGTACTATTGTTGTAATAGCTAAACCAGTTGAAACGACGTACTTTATATGGACAGTTGTTAGCACAATATCTTGTACCAATACAACGGTTATAAGTCATTTGGTTTAAACCTTCAATGCTATGGGTCGTTGCTAAA
>JBIKPL010000049.1:0-12035 GCA_044357485.1 Cytophagales bacterium | reverse complement strand
ATTGTATTTTTATATGGTCTATGGTTATTGCTTGAAGAATTGGTATTTTAAGCCATACCCTACCGACAATTAAGTTTCTAATATCCAAAAAAAAGCCTCAAAAAAATTAATTTTTGAGGCTTTTTTTATGGATTGATTAAAGGCTATAATACATTCAAACTTTGTTCTTTAATTTTCTCTAATTCTTCTTTCATTTGAATCACCAATTTTTGCACCACCGCATCGTTGGCTTTAGAACCAATGGTATTGATTTCTCGTCCAATTTCTTGGCCAATAAAACCCAATTTTTTACCATTGGCTTCCTCGCTCGCCAAGGTTTGCTTAAAATAGTCGAGGTGCGTTTTTAAGCGCACCTTTTCTTCATTGATATCTAATTTTTCTATGTAATAAATCAATTCTTGTTCAAACCTATTTTGATCGTATTGTTTGTTATCAATAAGTTCTTCTACTTGTTTTCTTAATTTCTCTCTTACATTGCTTACCCTCACAGGATCTTGGGCTACCACCTCGGCCAATAAGGATTCAATTTTATTGATATTTTGAGTCAAATCTAACATCAACTTATTGCCTTCATCAAGTCTGAATTGATTACATTCAAGCATCGCTTTTTTGATGGTTTCCACAATCACCAACCATTGCGATTCATTGTCTTCATTGTCTTTTTCAGAAATATACGCATCAGGAAGTGTTAATGCCGTACGCAACAAATCTTTAGTGTCGGCATTTACCTCTTCGGCAATTGCCAATAAATCACGGTAATAGGCTTTTACAATGGCTTTATTAACCGTTAATTTAGGTTTGCTTTCTCCCTTGGGAGTGTACTCAATGGCCAAATTAACTTTTCCTCTTTCTAATTGTGCTGCCACGAGTGCTCTAATGTCAAACTCTTTATCGTTGATTGATTTAGGAATCCTAAGGTTAAGGTCTAAAGATTTTGAATTGAGTGATTTTGCTTCTACGGTTACCGCAAAATCAGGCGTTTCAATACTTGCCACCCCAAAACCTGTCATTGATTTAATCATATAATATATATTTGTATAAGGTAAATAGCATGAATCAATTATAGAGAAATCCCCAAAAATCGACCATTTACTTGGGTAAAAATAGTACTTAAATATCCATACCACAAATAAATACTTAAATTAAACCAATTTAAAATCCCTACGCCACGGCCATTAACATAGCCATAATTGAAAATTATTTTGCATTTCATCGCTCATCTTTTCTAAAGGAACAATCGCATATTGTTTAAAATAACGATTAGCATCTTGGCTTATCACAATAGTCTTCAAGGCACTATCCCTAAACAAAGTGAGGCTAATCGTAAATTGGTTTGCCAATAAGTCTTGTAAATTACGCGTCACTTTTTTTCCATTTACAGCAATAATTTCATCATTTTTTGCCAAATAATAATCCGCTTCACTCAAGGATTCACAATAGTCTACGAGGCATTTCCCTTCTTTTTCAACCACCCTAAATCCAAAATAATTTTCTGAATTTAAAAGGCTGTCCGTACAAAGCAGTTGACACCCTACCCATGCTAATTTTTGATGTAACAACGACTGCAAAGGCGAAGTGGAAAATATGGTCAGGTCAAAAAAGGCATTAAAATCTTGACCCGTAATTTCATTCACCAATTGCACAATATCCGAGGTAGTATAGCCAAGCTTGGATTTACCAAAACGTTCCCAAAGTTGGCACATCACCTGGTCTAATGTGAGCCTATTGTTAGTGCTTTCGCGCAAACTTAAATCAAGCAAAAGGGCAAACAAACATCCTTTGGTGTAAATAGACACCTTACGGTTCGGGATGCCTTGCACATAACCATCTAACCAAAGCTCCACCGAAGAGCGGCTTAAACTCGATGTTTTACTCCCAAAATTATCGAACTCCCGCTTTAAAATAGCATTCAATTCATGCATATACTGCGCCACTGTCCATACGCCTGCACGAGCGAGTAAATAATCGCCATAATATGTGGTGAAGCCTTCTAACACAAACCCCGTTTCAAAATAATTTTCTTTGGTAAAATCATAGGGAATTAATTCCTTAGGCTTAATTTGAAGGGCATTCCAGGCATGAAAAAGTTCATGGCAACTAATGCCTACCAATTCTTTATAAAGCATTGGTTTGGCCATGTTATAATCAGGACCAAGCACAATCACCGTACTATTATGATGTTCAACCCCATGATAATGTTGGTAAGGCAACAAAATCAAAAGAAAATGATATTCCTCAAAGGGGAATGACTTAAAAATATCGAATTGAGATTGCGTAAATTTCTTAAAATCGGCAATCAATTGGGGGATAGCCATGGCATGTTCCCCTTCAATCCAAATATTAAATACCGTATTTTCTACGACATACGAAGCCAATTGTAATCGTGTAGAAGCAATCATCGGACTATCTACCAATTCGTAAAATGAAGACGCAGTTAATACATAAGGCGCTAATTTAGATAAACCACAAGCTATTTGATAAGGAGATGCTAGTTCAACATTAATTTGATACGCTTCTTCTATACGGCCCTCCACATAAAAAATACAATTGATAAAATTAAGATACAACATCTCATCAGTCATATACGACCCTCCGGCATCCATTTGATTGACATAATAACCATAGGATACTTTAATTTCTTGTTGACCTTGTGCCTCAATTTCCCAACTGTCTTTGGTGACTTTACGATGTGCGATCAATAATCCATCTGCAGAAAATGAGGAAAAGGCCGTAATATTTTTGGCGAAATTTTGCATCTCATACCTTCCTGGTCTCCAAGAAGGTAATTGCAAAATAATTTTACCAAGCGAAGGATTAGGGATAATGATTTCAATATCAATAGTCTTACCAACTACTTGGCTTTTTTTAATCGTAACTAAAATCATATTCTATAAATTTGACGTGGTAATTTCAATATTATATTTGTTATTAAAAAACATTCGCGTATATTTACAGGCTATAAGAATAAGAATTGAATCTAGTTTTACTGTGATTCATCTTGTAATCACAGAAATATATCATAACAATAAACAATTAATTTCAGATGAAAAGAACATTCCAACCTTCTCAGAGAAAAAGAAGAAATAAACACGGTTTCAGAGAAAGAATGTCTACTGCAAACGGTCGTAGAGTTATCGCTGCAAGAAGAGCAAAAGGTAGAAAAAGCTTATCTGTTTCTAGCGAGAGAAAACAAAAAGCTTAGTCTTTTAAGGCATCATAGCAATATTGTGCTAAACGCTTTGAGAGAAACATTTACAAAAGAGGAACGATTAACCTCTAAAACAAACATTAAGGAGCTCTTTAACAAGGGCTCCTCTTTTGCTTTGTACCCCTATAAAATTATTTTTACATCACAACCTGATGCAATAAGGAATCCTGTTAAAGCAATTTTCACCGTTCCAAAGCGGGCATTTAAAAAGGCTGTTGACCGAAATTTTATTCGAAGAAGAATGAAAGAAGCCTATAGATTAAACAAGACCACATTTTACAACACACTTCCACACCATAATTTCCACATTTGCTTTATATACATTGCAAAAGAAAAGAATGACTATGCTTTTTTAGCTAAAAAAATGAAAGCGGGCTTAGAAAAATTCATAGTAGAAGCCGCTAAAATGTAGTGAAACATCGCTCAAAAAAGCGTTTTTTATATCCCAACACTAATTGAGTCCAAAAATCCCTACCCTCTCAGGCATCATTTACGCAATACTAAGCACTAAATAGGAGCTGATAAAAACAGTTTATTTGTTGATTTTTAGAGATTTAAGCCATTGCTTTAACCGTTTAAATGCAAGGATATTTTATTTTATTTCATTAAAGTGGTGCATTAGCTTGGTTTAAATAGCATAGATAAGCTATTCATTTCGTAGGGCGTTCCCTTCGGTCGCGTGATCGGCACTCATCCCGATTTTTCGGGAAGCTCAAACAAAGCCTCTCCCGCTAACGCAAAGCGAATTAGCCAATCATTTCAATTAAATGGAGTGGCCATTTTAGCATCATAATTTTAAGTCTATTTGCTAAAAAAGATTTACAAATGATGTGAATTGCGTTTTTCAGAGACCCCTAAATACAGTTCATGCACTACATTTGTTTCTCCCTTCGATTGATGGTAGCGCGAGTTTTTTTCCAACCATAGACTTCACCCATGTTTAATATACATAAGCCTTTCAGGCTAAGTTTCAGGGTAAATTCACAATCTATAAACCAAACCCATAATTATCGCAAGTCTATCGCAAAATGGGTAATGTTGCTGCACGACTGAACGATTGGTGGCTTGTACGGTAGGCTAAAAGACAGGCTAAAAACTTTAGGCATTGTGTGTTTATCGACAATCAAAAAAAGCGAAAGCCTGAATGTAACCATTCAGGCTTTCGCTTTTATATTAATTAAATTAGGATTTTAAAACACCTAATGAAATGCTTATTTTACGGTATCCATGTATTGAATCAATTCAACCACTTTATTTGAATAACCCCATTCGTTATCGTACCAAGATACAATTTTAGCGAAATTATCATTCAAAGAAATAGAAGCGTCTGCATCAAAAATTGAAGTTCTAGCATCTCCTAAGAAATCATTAGATACTACCGCATCTTCAGTATAACCAAGAATTCCTTTTAACTCACCATCAGCAGCTTCTTTCATTGCCGCTTTGATAGCAGCCATAGAAGCTGGTTTCGCTAAACGAACAACTAAATCCACAACAGAAACATCTGCAGTAGGAACACGGAATGACATACCCGTTAATTTACCTTTCAATTCAGGAATAACTAAACCAACCGCTTTAGCAGCACCTGTAGAAGAAGGGATAATGTTTTGATAAGCACCACGGCCGCCTCTCCAATCTTTTGCAGAAGGTCCATCCACTGTTTTTTGTGTTGCTGTTGCCGCATGTACGGTAGTCATTAAGCCTTCAATAACACCGAATTTATCATTCAATACTTTTGCAATTGGGGCTAAACAGTTAGTCGTACAAGATGCATTAGAAACAATAGTCATATCTTTAGAATATGTTTTATTGTTTACACCCATTACAAACGTTGGGGTTTCATCTTTTGCTGGAGCCGAAAGAATTACTCTTTTTGCACCTGCATCTATATGTTTTTGAGCAGTGTCTAAAGTCAAGAATAAACCAGTAGATTCAACTACATATTCTGCTGCTACTTCATTCCATTTCAAGTTAGCAGGATCTCTTTCAGCTGTAACCCTGATTTTGCTGCCATTCACTACTAATTGACCATCTTTCACTTCGATAGTCCCGTTAAACTGACCATGTGTTGAATCATATTTCAACATATATGCCATGTAATCAACTTCAATAAGATCGTTGATACCTACTATTTCAATGTTTGGATTATTGATAGCTGCACGAAACACTAATCTACCAATTCTTCCGAATCCGTTGATGCCTACTTTAATTTTAGCCATAATTTAAATAAGGTTTTACTAAATAAACTTAATTACAATAATACAACATGTCTGCACCAATGTCAAACCCTTTGGCTGTATTAATTCTCTTTTTTTTACATTACCATAAATGAATGTACCATTATGGCATTTAAAACAAAAAACCAGACATTTTGCCTGGTTTTTTGTTTTTTAATTGAAGCCACTTAGGCTGTTTCTAAAACACCATTGTCCACTCCCGCAAGAATTCGCCCACAATGTTCACAAACAATAAGTTTTTTCTTTTCTTTAATATCCGCTTGACGCTGAGGAGGAACAGTATTGAAACATCCACCACAAGCACCACGTTTTACAAGCACCACTGCTAATCCATTGATTGCATTGTTTCTTAATCTTTCGTAAGAATGAAACAAACGTTCTTCAATTTTACTAGCAGAAGCATTGCGGTCTTTGTCAAATTTAGCTTCTTCTTCTTGACTTTCGGCAATAATAATATCTAATTCTGATTTTTTGTTGGCTAAATCTTTACTTCTTTCTTCCAAAGTACCTTCAAGCACTTTGATGTCTTTTTTCTTTTGTTCAATTTTAAATTGCGCTTCTTTAATTTTCTTTTCAGAAATCTGAATTTCTAATTGTTGAAGTTCCATTTCTTTAGAGATCGCATCATACTCACGGTTGTTACGAACGTTAGTTTGTTGATCTTCATATTTTTTTATCAGCTTTTCAGCATCTTTGATAGCGATTTTACGGTTGGTAATCTCTTCTTCGAAAGAAGCAAGTTCTTTCTCAAATTTCGATATACGTGTTTCAAATCCGATTAATTCATCCTCTAAATCACGAACTTCTTCAGGTAAGTCACCACGAACTTTTTTGATTTCGTCTAACTGACTGTCAATTGTTTGTAGTTTTAATAATGCTTCTAATTTTTGTGCTACTTCCATTGAAATTAAAGATAGTTGTATGGTTTTGTTACCGTTTCTCCTAATAAGACTGCAATATTACTAAATTTTTTGCTTAATAATTCATAAAATAATTCTTTTGTGCATTCTTCCGTTTCATAATGTCCAATATCTGCGATAACTATCTTATTATCAGCATCAAAATACTCATGGTATTTAAAGTCGGCAGTAATAAAAATATCAGCTTCAGCAGCAATCGCATTTCTCAATAAAAAACTTCCCGATCCCCCACATATTGCAACCTTATTGATTTTCTTATTCCGTAAAGGCGTAAATCTCAAGCCATTTACCTTGAAAACATTTTTTATTTGATGCAAAAAATCTAATTCATTTATTTCTTCGGCAAGTGTCCCAATCACCCCTGCCCCTATTTCATTATTTTCATTTTCTAAAACCGTTACATAATAGGCAACCTCTTCATAAGGATGGACTGATTTTAAGGTTTTCACCAATTGATTCTGAAGGTGAGAAGGGAAAACCACTTCAATCCTATCTTCTTGCACAGTAGACAATTGATTCGGTTTTCCTTCGAAAGGATTTGTACCCAACATCGGGCGATAGGCACCAGTACCTCTACTAAAAAAACTACAATCTTTATAGTCACCAATTTGCCCTGCACCCGCCTCATTCAAAGCTTTCAATATTTCAGTTGTATGGGTAATTGGCGAAAAAGTAGTCAACTTTGACAATTGATTTTTTTTAGGCACTAGTATTTTCACCTTGGTTAAATGTAATTTTTCAGCAATTTTAAAATTTACACCTCCAGTAATATGATCGAGATTGGTATGCGCCGCATAAATAGCAATATTATTTTTAATTGCTTGAATAACGGTTCGCTCTACATAATTTTTACCATTAAGCTTAGTTAAACCCTTAAAAATAATGGGATGATGCGCAATGATTAAATTACAGTTTTTTTGTATTGCTTCTTCTATTACCGCTTCAGTTACATCTAAGCTGAGTAAAATGCCACTGATTTCATCGGTTTCACATCCTACCAATAAACCTGCATTGTCATAACTTTCTTGAAGAGAAAGAGGTGCTATAGATTCTAGAAAATGCGTAATGGCTTGAATCTGCATGATATTACAATTATGTTGAAAATAAAAAAGCTACCCTAGTAAAGGATAGCTTTTCTGATGAGCAAAATGTAATCTATATAATTGATACTATATTTTCTTTACATTGATTGCGTTCAATCCTTTTTTACCTTCAGTTACATCGAAATTAACTAGGTCATTTTCGCGAACTTTGTCAACCAAGCCTGTTGCGTGAACAAAAATCTCTTGGCCAGACTGATCAGCTCTTATGAATCCAAATCCTTTAGTTTCATTGAAGAACTTAACTTTACCTGTGTACATTGAAATAAATTTTAATAGTGATTATTGTAATACTCCAAAGGTATCTTATTTTTTGGTAATTGAAAAGTATTTGATACTTTTTTTATGCGTTAAATGATATTTGCAAAGTAGTAATTGGCACAAAATTAAAAAATAAAAGCCCAAAGCAATAAGCATAAAGCATTCATCACAAAGCACTATCGAATTTAAAACACACCTTAAAATAATTCAAAGATTAAAAAAAAATCAACGCTCCTAAATGGTCTACGCTCCTAAAACTGGCATTTAGAATACTTAATCACTTTAAATCCAAGCATTATCGCATCTTTATAAATTTGAATTAATTTAAAAATCATATTTTATCTACAAAAAAACCAATGGTATAATATTTTATTCGTATTTTCGTTTTCTTTTCAAATACAAAATCATTTGACACCACAATACTCAAAATATATTCGTGTAGTACACTTTCTTGGAGATATTGCTTTGCTCAACATTTCTTTTGTTGGTGCTTATTTATATAAATTCAGGGGAATTGATTATGCCTTAATGCATGGTCAATATTTGTCTTTGCTATTATTTTTTAACCTTGCCTGGATAATTGCAGCCTTATCAAGTAAAATTTATGATTTAAACAGGGTAATGCACTTTGATCAAATTGTAAGAATTGTTTTCAAAGGCGTATTTGTTCATTTAATGTTTGTAACCGCATTTGTAGTATTACGGAAAGTACATTATTATTCAAGAGAACACTTCCTTTTGTTTTATGCTGGCTTTGGATTATTACTATTTTTATGGCGACTGATTATGAACTTAACCCTTAAGTCATATCGAAAATCGGGTTATAATTTCAGGAAAGTAGTCATTGTGGGTTTAGGAAATTCTTCTTTTGAACTTTCCCAATTTTTCAATAAACATCCTGAATGGGGCTATAAATTTGAAGGTTTTTTTGATAATGAGACCGACCATGACAGAGGAATACTTAAAGGTACCATAGATGAATTGCCCAATTTTGTACTCGAAAACCATATTGATGAAATCTATTGTTCTTTAGAAGATTTAACTAAAGAAGAGGTGAAACTAATCATAGAATTTGCGGACAACAATTTTATACGCCTTAAAATTTTACCCGATTACGGTGGCTTTATGTATAGAAAAATCAATATTGATTTTTATGATAATATGCCCGTGATGTCGTTTAGAAAAATGCCTTTAGATGAATTGGCCAATAGAATTACCAAAAGAACCTTTGATATTATTGTATCTACTTTGGTAATTATATTGATTCTTTCGTGGTTATTCCCTGTGATTGCACTGTTAATCAGGTTAAATTCGCCAGGGCCGGTATTTTTCAAACAGAAAAGATCAGGTAAAAACAACAGCAACTTTTGGTGTTTAAAATTTCGAAGCATGTACGTTAACCAAGACGCAGACAAATTACAAGCTAAAAAAGGAGACAGTAGAATTACGCCCATTGGTGCATTTATTCGAAAAACAAGTATTGACGAATTTCCGCAGTTCATCAATGTATTGTTGGGCGATATGTCTATAGTGGGTCCAAGGCCGCACATGGTAAAACATACGGAACAATATTCCCAAGTGATCGACAAGTATATGGTTCGACATTTTGTTAAGCCAGGCATTACAGGATTGGCCCAAGCCAAAGGATTTAGGGGTGAAACCTCTGATAGTCAAATGATGAAAAACAGAGTGCGTTTAGATTTAATATACATTGAAAATTGGACCTTATGGTTTGATGTTAAAATTATTTTACTCACCATCAAGGCTGCTTTTAAAGGTGATGCGTATTAAATGCTATGAAAAAGACATACCAAGCCATTAAGTATTTGTGTTGGGATTTTTGTAGCGCAATGCTTGCTTGGGTTTGTTTTTACTATTTTAGTAGCATTGTATTTCATGAAAACATTCAAAACCAACCTTACTATACTGTTTTTTTAGTTGGCGTGCTATGGGTTTTAATCTATAGTTTTGCAGGTTTTTACAATGAAGTACTTCAAAAATCACGAATCAAAGAGTTTTTCTTAATTTTATACCTGTCTATAATTGGTGCGGCAATTGTCTTTTTGCTATTATTTTTAACCCATGCATGGCCCAATACGCATTTCCCGATTTATTCATACCTATTGTTATATATGGGAATACATGCATCATTAGGTATAGTGACGAAAATGATCGTGATGTCATTCTCAAAATATCAAATTAGACAAAAAACAATCTTTTACAACAGCTTACTTATAGGTTCTAACCAAACTGCACTCGCTATATATAATGAGTTAGAGACCAAAAACAGCTATTTAGGGTTAAAATTTTTAGCCTACATACACGTAGGAGAAGAAAATTTAAATTATTTAGCAGGGAGAATAAAACACCTTGGAGGGATAGATAACATTGACAAAATCATTAGACGATGTAAAATAGAACAAATTGTAATAGCGATAGAACCATCAGAACACCAACAAATTGCTCAAATATTAACGAAACTAGAAGGGATAAATGTAAAAATCAGCATTATTCCTGACATGTATCAAATGCTCATTGGGTCGGTAAGTATCAGCCACGTACTTGGCATGCCTCTGATTGAAATCAAACAAAATTTACTTCCCGATTGGCAAAAATTCGTAAAACGAACAACGGATATCCTTGTTTCTTTAGCGGTATTACTCATTGGTTTTCCTTTTTTTGTTGTCATTGCCATCATCACCAAACTGTCCTCTAAAGGTCCAATATTTTACACACAAATACGGATTGGAAGATATGCAAAACCGTTTAAAATTTTCAAATTTAGAAGCATGTTCAATGATATTTCAAACCAAAGTCATGCCCTATCTAAAGACAATGACCCTCGAATTACTCCCTGGGGTAATTTTATGCGTAAAACACGGCTTGATGAAATGCCACAATTTTATAACGTACTTATCGGCAATATGTCGTTGGTTGGCCCTAGGCCAGAGCAACAATATTATGTTGATCAAATCATGACAATAGCGCCACATTACAAACACCTACACAAAGTTAAACCTGGCATTACCTCACTGGGACAAGTAAAATATGGCTATGCCGAAAATGTCGAGGAAATGATTGAAAGGTTACAATATGACATTATTTACATAGAAAACATGTCTCTCCTGATGGATGTGAGAATATTAATCCATACCGTACTTACGGTCATTTCAGCAAAAGGAAAATAAATTAGCCTTAAATCAGGTTAAAGTTTCATGTAAATTTCAAAGATATTATAATTGTAAAATTGGTAATCCTACAAATCGATTAAAATCACCACTACAGGAGTGTCAATAAAATCCCAATACTATGGCTTTACAATCATCATTTACAGCACACTTAATAGAAGCAGGTTTAGATGAAGTTGGGCGAGGTTGCTTAGCTGGTCCGGTTGTTGCCGCGGCAGTGATTTTACCTAAAGACTTCCACCATCCCCTCCTCAATGATTCTAAAAAACTAAGCCAAAAACAACGGTATGCACTTCGTGAAGTGATTGAAAAAGAAGCTATAGCATGGAAAATAGCAGAAGTTTCCCCTACAGTAATTGATGAAATCAACATCTTAAATGCCTCTTTTTTAGCCATGCATAAGGCACTTGATCAACTTCCGCTCAGCCCTGAACTTTTATTGGTAGATGGCAATAGGTTTAAAAAATACAAGAAAATCCCACATGAATGTATTGTCAAAGGAGACGGTAAATTTTATGCCATTGCTGCCGCATCGATAATCGCTAAAACCTATCGTGACGACCTGATGTCTCAATACCACGAACAATTTCCCTTTTATGGCTGGGATAAAAATGCCGCCTACCCAACCAAAACCCACCGAGAGGGTATTTTAAAACATGGCATAAGCCCCCTACACCGCCTCAGTTTTAGACTGCTCAAAGAAGATAATCCTACTTTAGCCATCAAATTTTAAAACCCACAATCTATTTCATCACTATTCGTGAATGTTGCAAAAGTATCTACACTAGAATTTGTGTGATATTTTTTTTTAAGAGGCGAATTCTATTTTTCTTGAATGTTATTTTGATTCAGTATTTAGGAGCTGCAAAAAAACAGTTTATTTGTTGATTTTTAGAGACTTAAGCTATTGCTTTAACCGTTTACATGCAAGGGTATTTGATTTTATTTCATTAAAGAGGTGCACTAGTTTGATTTAAATAGCATAGATAAGCTATTCATTCCGTAGGGCGTTCCCTTCGGTCGCGTGATCGGCACTCGCTATTTTTCTTGTGGTCAAATCATAGCGTATTAAAAGATTACCTCAACCCACAAGAAAAATGAGCTCAAACAAAGCCTCTCCC